>CAYMOD010000001.1:0-23797 GCA_964391945.1 uncultured Rhodobacterales bacterium
CTCTTGAAGCCCCGCAAGCCGAGGGAGCAGCCGGCAGCCGTGGCCGCTCACGGACGCGGCGTCGCTCGCCGGCATCTGCGACCGGAACCACGACGGAAGCCGCCGTGCAGGCATCCGAGGAGACGGCATCTCCCGCCGAGGTGCCGCCGGTCATGCCAACGACACCCTTCGATGACGTGATCGACCGCGGCGAAGAGCCGGTCGGCCCGGAGATCGTGGACGTACCGGAATCGGAGGCGCCACAGCGGCCGCGCCGGCGCGAGCGGGTGCGCAAACCCGCCGAAGCGGTGCTGGCAGGCGTGCCGATCGCCGGGGCCGGACCCTCCGCACCGCTGGACAAAGGCGCCGAACCGGCACCGGAGGCCATACATATGCCGGCAGGTGAGCCCACCCCGGAAGCCGGACCGGCACCAGAGCCGGCAGCGGCGGACAGCACCGCCGCCGTGGCGGACAGCACGGCCGAGCCTGCGCCAGAGGTGGAGGAACCCGCACCCGACGCGGCGGCGCCCGAAGCGATACCCGCCGGACCGGAAACCGAAGCCGCCGATCAGCAGGGCGACTCCGGCCAGCAGCCGGCGCCCGATCACCAGCAGGCCGAGCTACCCGCCGCGTCCGAACCGGAGGAGGAGCCCCAGCCACGCCGTCGCGGCTGGTGGTCGCGGGCCCTCTCCTGATTCCAGCTCTCGCCCGTCAACGGTCCGACCAGGCCGCGAGACGGGCGAGACCCTCCTCCATGGCCTCGGTCGAACCGGCATAGGAGAAACGCAGCGTCGCGTGCCCGCGCTTCGGGTCGAAATCGAGCCCCGGCGTCGCCGCGACGCCCGCCTCGGCCAGCAGCCGGCGCGCGAGTTCGCGGCTGTCCCCGGTGATGTCGGAGACATCGGCATAGATGTAGAAGGCGCCATCGGGCGGCGCGATCCGCCCGAAACCCGCCTTCGGCAGGCCTTCGAGGAGAAGGGCGCGATTCCTGCGATAGACTGCGAGATTTGCCTCGAGCTCGTCCGTCGCGTCCATTGCCGCCAGCGCCACGACCTGGCTTGGGTGCGGCGCGCAGATGAAGAGGTTCTGCACCAGCCGCTCGATCCGCCGCACATGGCTCTCCGGCACCACCATCCAGCCGATCCGCCAGCCGGTCATCGAGAAGTATTTCGAGAACGAGTTGATGACATAGACCTCGTCGGAGATCTCCAGTGCCGTGACCGGCCGCGCCCCGTACTGGATACCATGGTAGATCTCGTCCGAGATGAAGGCGATCCCGCGCTCTGCCGCCGCGCCGATCAGCCCCGCCAGCGCCTCTCGCCCGAGCATCGAGCCGGTCGGGTTCGCGGGGCTCGCGACCAGCACGCCTGCGAGCGTGGGGTCAAGATCGCCCGGCACCGGCTGGAACCGGTCCTCCATCCGGGTCGGCAGCCCGACCGGCACCACGTCGAGCGCCTTCATGATGTTGCGGTAGGAGGGATAGCCCGGTTCCGCGATCGCCACCCGGTCGCCCGCCGCGAAGAGGCTTGTGAACGCGAGGATGAATGCCGCTGACGAGCCCCCGGTGACGACGACCCGCGCGGGATCGAGGTCAATGCCGTACCACTCGCCATAAAGCCGCGCGATCCGCGAACGCAGTTCCGGCAGGCCAAGCGACACCGTATAACCAAGCGGTGCCGCCTCCATCGCCGTGGCGAGAACTGCGCGTGCGGCACGGGGCGCCGGTGTGCCGGGCTGACCCACCTCCATGTGGATCACCGAGCGGCCGCGTGCCTCCTCCGCTCGCGCGGCCTCCATCACGTCCATGACGATGAATGGGTCGACATCCGACCGGTTCGATATGCGCACCCCGGAATCTCCTTTGCCTTTCGCCGCGCCATAGGCCACGCTAGTCTCGGCTCCGCAAGGCATGGCCAGAGGGAGAGAGCCGATTTTCCGCCGCCCGATCCTCGCCGCACTCGCCGCCGCGGCGCTCAGCGCCGCGACCGCCCTGCCGGGCCCGGCTGCGGCGCTGTCGCTGATCCGCGATGCCGAGATCGAGCGCACGCTCGACCGCATCGCCGCGCCGATCCTGCGCGCCGCGGGGCTCAGGCCGGCCAGCGTCGACATCTATATCGTCAACGACCGCGAGATGAACGCCTTCACCGCAGGCGGCGGGACGATCTTCCTCCACGCCGGGATGATCACCCGGCTCGAGACCGTCGACCAGCTCCGCTCGGTGATCGCGCACGAGGCCGGCCATATCGCCGGCGGGCATATCGCGCGGCGCGACGCCGCGCTCGGCGGCGCGCGCGGGATCTCGGCGCTCGGCATGATCGGCGCGGTCGCAGCCGCGCTCGGCGGCGCGCCCCAGGCGGGCATGTTGATCGGCGCCGGCAGCCAGCACGCCGCCCAGCGCGCGGCGCTCTCCCACAGCCGGGCGGAGGAGGCCGCTGCCGATCAGGCCGGCCTCGGTTACATGGCGGCATCGGGCGCCGACCCCTCCGCGGCGCTCGAGGTGCTGCGCCTCTTCCGCGGCCAGGAGGCCCTCCTCGGTCGCAGCCAGAACGCCTACGCCCGCACGCATCCGCTCTTTGCCGAGCGTAGCCGGCTGATCGAGGACCGGGTGGCGCGCCTGCCGAAAGGGGCAGGGTCCTCGGCGACGGAGTCCTACTGGCACCGGCGGATGGTGACGAAATTCGACGCCTTCCTCCTCAACCCGCGCGACACGCTCCGCTACATCCCCGAGGCCGACACGTCCGAGTTCGCGGCCCTGTCGCGGGCGATCGCCTATCATCGCCTCCCCGATCCCGCCCGTGCGCTCGCCCATGTCGATGCGCTGATCGCGAGCCGCCCCGATGATCCCTTCTACCACGAACTTCGCGGGCAGTTCCTGCTCGAGATCGGACAGGCCGCCGCTGCCGCCGGCTCCTATCGTCGGGCGGTCGCGCTCGCCCCGGACGAGCCGCTCATCCTCGGTGCGCTCGGCCGCGCGCTTCTCAATGTCGAGGGCGGTGCGGCACAGCGGGAGGCGCGCCAGGTGCTGGAACAGGCGGCGCGGCTCGACCGGGCCGATGCGGGCGTGCTGCGCGATCTTGCACTCGCGCGGGCGCGTTCGGGAGACGAGGGGCTCGCGGCGCTCGCCACCGCGGAGCGATACGCCCTTCAGGGCCGGTTTCCGGATGCGCTCAGGAACGCCGAGCGGGCCGCTGCCGTGCTGCCGGCCGGCTCGCCGGGCTGGCAGCAGGCACAGGACGTGATATCGAGCGCCCGTCGCGCTCTCAACTGAGGACCAGTTCCATGCGTTTCCTCCCGCTCGCCGCCCTCCTCCTTGCCGCAACGCCCGCCTCGGCCGCTTTCGACGAGGCCGAGCGCCAGGAAATCCGCGACGAGATCCGCGCCTATCTCCTCGAAAATCCCGATATCCTGACCGAGATGGTCCGCCTCCTCGAGGCCGAGCAGGCGGGCGCGCAGGCCGCGGCCGACGAGGAACTCATTGTCCAGCATCACGACGCGATCTTCGAGGACGGCTTCTCCCACGTCGGCGGCAATCCCGAAGGCGACGTGACAATGGTCGAATTCCTCGACTACCAGTGCGGCTTCTGCCGCCGCGCGCATCCGGAGGTGCAGACACTCCTCGAGAGCGACGGCGACATCCGTTTCATAACCAAGGAATTTCCCATCCTTGGCCCCGGCAGCGAACTCGCCTCGCGCGCCGCGATCGCCACCCTGATCACCGAAGGCCCGGAAGCCTACCGCAAACTCAGCGACGCCCTGATAACCCGCGAGGGCGAGATCACCGGGACGAGTCTCGAGGCGGTGTTCGAAACAACCGGCATCGACGCGGAGGCGGTACGGGCAGAGATGGATTCGGACGAGGTCACCCGCCGCATCGCCCAGACCCACGCGCTCGCCCGCGAACTCCGCATCCAGGGCACGCCCACCTTCGTCATCGGCGACCGGATGGTGCGCGGCTACCTGCCGCTCGAGGAAATGGAAGCGGCAGTGGAAGCCGCCCGCGAGGGCTGACCCCGTTCCGCAGGGTCTGATGCCCGCCCCCGCAAGGGCTTGACCCGGTTTGCCATCAATCCAGGTCGACCAGCGCGTCCCGACAGGCATCCGCGCAGCGGAGGCAGGTTTCAGCACAGATCCGGCAATGCTCGTGCTCCCCGGCATGGCTGCGGCATTCCTCGCCGCAGGCGCGGCAGGCGGTCTCGCAGGCGGTGACGACGGCCTTGAGCACCGCGACATTCGCCCCCGTCCGCCGGCTCGCCATCGCGCCGGTCGCGGCGCAGATATCGGCGCAGTCGAGGTTCATCCGGATGCACTGCCGCAGGTTCTCCACCATCGGTTCCGCGAGACAGGCATCGGCGCAGGACGTGCAGGTCTGCGCGCAGGAACAGCATTCCTCGATGCAGCGCAGAAGCTTCTCCGACACGTTGCCCTTCACGTCGGGATGACTCGCGATCATGTCTCGGACCTGCATCTTGCCCTCCTTTGCTCCGACGGATCCGGTACCCTCACGCCGGTCAACCGGGCGCGCCCGAGACGGGTTCCGGGCGTTCGCATCACGGTACGATCTTGCAATCTGCGCCGGCTCCGCCACTTTTCCGGCCGGGACAGCGCAAGGAAAGCTCGGCCACCATGACCATCGCTCTCTCCATCATCGGAGGACTCGTCCTCCTTGTGCTCGGGGGTGAGTTTCTCGTCCGCGGCTCGGTCCAGGTCGCGTCGCGGCTCGGCGTCTCGCCGCTGGTGATCGGGCTTACGCTCGTCGGTTTCGGCACCTCGACGCCCGAGCTCGTCACCTCCGTCCAAGCCGCACTCGCCGGATCACCCGGCATCGCTTATGGCAACATCGTCGGCTCGAACATCGCCAATATCCTGCTGATCGTCGGGATCTCGGCGCTGATCACCCCGATCCTCGTCGCGTCGAACGCGCTGAAACGCGACAGCGTGGTGATGGTCGCGGTCGCAATCGTCTTCGCCGGGCTCTCCGCGGTCGTGACCTTTGGCCAGCCGGTCGGGGGCCTCTTCCTGGTGGGCCTCGTCCTCTATATCTACACTGCCTTCCGGCACGAGGCGCGGCCGAACCCCGACCACGGCGCCGCCTACGACAGGAGCCGTGCGACGCAGGAGGCCGACCCTGCAACCGTGCCGGAGCCTGTTTCCGGCATCGGCCGCTCGGTGGCGGTTTCGCTCCTCATCGCCGCGGCGGGCCTCGCGCTCGTCGTGCTCGGCGGTTATTTCCTCGTGGACGGCGCGGTCGGCCTCGCGCGTACCCTCGGCATCTCCGAGACAATCATCGGCCTTACCATCGTCGCGGTCGGCACCTCGATGCCGGAACTCGTGACCTCGGTGATGGCCGCGATCCGTAAACATGCCGATGTCGCTTTCGGCAACATCGTCGGCTCGAACATCTACAACCTTCTCGGCATCGGCGGCATGACGGCGCTGATCGCGCCTGCGTCGGTCCCCGCAGAGATCGTGAGTTTCGACAACTTCATCATGATCGCCGCTTCCCTCCTCCTCGTCGCCTTCGCCTATACCGGCCTGCGCATCGGCCGGCGCGAGGGCGGGCTGCTGCTCGCGGGCTACATCGCCTACGTCGCCTGGCTCTGGCCCTGAGCGGCAGGCACCCGCGACCTGCCTGGAACCCCGTGTCCGGTTCGGCCTTTAACTATGGCGACCGAGCGATATAGTCCCACCGCATGGGAGCACCGCTCCCGGAGCAACAAGAAGCGAGGTGACCAGATGGCTTTCGAACTCCCCGATCTTCCCTATCCGCACGACGCACTCGCCTCGAAGGGCATGTCCCAGGAGACGCTCGAGTTCCACCACGACACCCATCACAAGGCCTATGTGGACACCGGCAACAAGCTGATCTCCGGCACCGGCTGGGAGCAGATGAGCCTCGAGGAGATCGTCACCGGCACCTACAAGGCGGGTGCGGTCGCCCAGGACCCGATCTTCAACAACGCCTCCCAGCACTGGAACCACACCCAGTTCTGGCAGTGGATGACGCCGGACCAGACCGCGAAGCCCTCCGAGATCGAGAGCCGTATCAACGATGCCTTTGGCTCGTTCGACGAGTTCAGGAAGCAGTTCGTTCAGGCCGGCGTCGGCCAGTTCGGCTCGGGCTGGTGCTGGCTCGTCGTCGACAAGGACGGCACGCTCAAGATCACCAAGACCGAGAACGGCGTGAACCCGCTCTGCTTCGGGCAAAAGGCGCTCCTCGGCTGCGACGTCTGGGAGCATTCCTACTATATTGATTATCGTTCCAAGCGGCCGGTCTACCTCGAGAACTTCATCGACAATCTCGTCAATTGGGAGAATGTCGCTTCCCGCCTCTGATGTCCGACCTTGCGCGGCGCTGCCGAATCCGGCGCCGCGCAAGGACGATATCCCACCTCCCGCGGGCGATGCCGGAGCAGAATGCGACGGTCGCCTCCCTCAGGACTGTCCTCCCGAACCACCTCGGCGACGAGAAGGCGTGTGTTTCGGCGGCGGTTCGGCTGCGCGCGATCGTCGCGGTCAGACATCTGAAGGACTTTCCCGCGTGGGCGCTCTTCTTGACAACTGTTCCCCGGCCTCGATCGCGGCATGACGGAGGCTCCTCCTCCGCCACCACCGCCGGCGCCGAAGCGTGGCCCCTGGAGCCGGCGCAAGATGGCTCCGCCCCCGACGCCATCCGCGCCACCACGGCCTGTCGCCGGCTCCCCGCTCGAGACCCACCGCTTTCCCTGTCCCGCTTGCGGCGCCGACCTGCGTTTCGCGCCCGGCACCACCATGCTTCGCTGCGCCCATTGCGGTACGGAAGCACCGATCCCCGAGGACCGGGGCCCGATCGCCGTCCTCGACTTCCGGGAAGCTGCGGCGTTGCCTTCGGCGGAGATGGAGGAGACCCGGATCGTCCGCTGCGAGAGCTGTGGCGCCGAGATCGAGTTCGATGCCGATCTCCATGCCCGCGAGTGCCCGTTCTGTGCCTCGCCGGTCGTCACCGACACCGGGCTCCACCGCCACATCAAGCCGCAGGCGCAGCTTCCCTTCCTCGTGACCGAGGACGAGGCCCGCGCGGCGATGCGCCGCTGGCTCCGCGGCCTCTGGTTTGCCCCGAACGACCTCAGGAAGCTCGCCCGCGCCGAGGGCAGCATGCAAGGCATCTATGCCCCCTATTGGACCTACGACGCTGAAACGGAGACCGACTACCGCGGCCAGCGTGGCCGGATCCGCCATCGCACCCATCGCGTTCCGGTCCGCGTCGACGGCAGGACCCGGATGGAGACGCACACCGTCGCCGAGATCGACTGGACGCCCGCGCGTGGCCGCGTCGCCCGCAACTTCCGCGACGTCCTCGTGCTCGGCTCGCGGAGCCTGCCCAAGCGTTTCACCGAGGGAATCGCCCCGTTCGACCTGATGGCGCTTTCGAGCTACGATCCCCGTTTCATCGCCGGTTTCCGCTCCGAGGCCTATACCGTGCCGGTCGAGGAGGGCTACGAGGAGGCACGCGCGGTCATGAACGGTGTCATCGAGGCCGACATCCGCCGCGACATCGGCGGCGACCGGCAGCGGATCACCCATATGGAGACCCGGGTCGGCGCGCTCGGCTTCAAACATGTCCTGCTGCCGGTGTGGCTCGCCGCCTATCGCTATGGCGGGAAGAGCTACCGCTTCGTCGTCAACGGCCGGACCGGCGCCGTCCGCGGCGAACGCCCTTGGTCGCGCGCCAAGATCGCGCTGGCGATCCTCCTGATGCTCATGCTCGCGGTCATCCTCGCGGCACTGCAACTCGCGAGCTAGAGCGTTTTCAGCGAAAGTGGATAGCACCTTCGTGGTTTGAAAGCGCGACCACTTAATGACGTAGAGCATATTCGACGAACCGGTGTTCGTCGAATATGCTCCAGATATGAGCTTTCCGATCCGATTGCCTCGGACCAGGCGCTCCATCTTGCTGACGGGTCGCGATCTCCAGGTAAGCAGGGGGGGGTCCGCCTGTTTCGAAACCGGCGGTGTCTGCCTTTCATGTTGCGCCTTTGCCTCATCCCGGAGACTGTCCGGGAATCGGCCCAGCGGCGGCTAACCCCTATTTCCGATGACAGGACAATCAGCACCATCTGGCCCGGCTGACGAAGCCCCCTTCGTTGACATCAGGGCCCTGACGCAAGGCGAACTTCACGCGGCGGCGGCCCTTCTTGCGCAGGGGATGCAGGACAACCCGTTGCACGTGAAGGTGTTCGGCGCCGGTCCTGACCTTCGGGAGCGCCGTTTGCGGCATTTCCTCGGTCATCTGGCTGGTTACGTGCAGTCGCATGGGGAACTGGTGGGCGCGTTCGTGCGCGGTGAACTTATCGGTGTTCTGGGCCTGATGAAGCCCGGGCGCTGTCGCCCGGCGCTGATGGACCGGCTGCGTTTCGTTCGCCTGATCGTCGCCAGCAACCCGCCAGCCACGGTGGTACGCATCTGCCGGTGGCTGTTGGTCTGGGCGCGCAACGATCCGGCTGGTCCGCACTGGCATATCGGTCCATTCGCCCTATCGGCGACATACCGGCGCCAGGGCATTGGACGGCGCCTGATGATGCATTGCTGCGCCCGCATCGATGCCCTTGCGGCAATGGCTTATCTCGAGACTGATCTCGCAAGCAACGCTGCTTTCTACGAGTCGCTCGGCTTTGTCGTGATCAGACAAGAGGATGTACTCGGTGTGCCGAACTGGTTCATGATCCGCGCATCATCGTGCGGCAGGCCGGTCGATGCGACTGCTGCACCGGAAAGATGACCTCGGGGTATTCCGTTCGTCTCCGGTTCATCGCGCAACTCCCCGGCGGAAGCCCCGGCCTCGCGACGGATGCTGCCCGGCAGCGCCTGCGCGTCCTGGAGCAACATGAAAGGCAGACATCGCCTCGAGATTGCTCTGGCACCGCGGCATCGCCGTGCCCAGATTGGCAGGAACGAGAGGAGGCGAACGCCATGCAGCAAACTCCCCTGCGCGTCGGCGCGGCTGTCCTGATACTGGTCGCTCTCTCCGCGGCCGGAGCAGTGCCCGCGCAATCCGCCCCGCTCGATCCCGCGCCGCGCCCTGCGCCCGCGGCGCCATCGCTGCCCGTTGGCCCCGATCCGGAAACCACACCGATGCCACGGCCTGAGGCCGCAGAATCCGGGCGGCTTGATCCCGGATGGACGCTGCGTGCCGCCTCCGGGGGCGAGAGGGTCGCGCTCGCGGACGGGCCGGGACGGGTTGCGGACATCGCGGCGTTCTGCCTCGCCGGCGCGCCCTGGCTCACGCTCGATCTCGAACCGGCGCCGGAGGCAGAGCGGGTACGGGTCGATTTCGGCTTCTCTGGCGGCCGGGTCGAGGCCGACGCGCTGCGCGAGGCAGGCGCTGGCGGCGCCTATGTCATCGAACTCGCGGAAGGGCCGCTTGCCGGTCTCCTCGCCGGTGGCGATGCTCAGGCGACGCTCGGGATCGACGGCACGCAGCAGGGGTTCCTGTCGCTTGCCGGCTCGAGCCGCGCGATCCGGGCCGCGCTCGAGGATTGCCATGCCTTCTGAGGTGGAGGCCTATTCCGCCGCGCGCTGCCCGGCCGGGCTCACCTCGGCGAAAACCGTCTCTGTCGCCGCGCGGAGCCGCGCAAGCGCGTCGGGCTCGCGCGCCTTCAGCGCCGCTGCGGCAGGTCCGATGTAGTCGCGCGCCAGCGGCACCGTGTCGCGTTCGCGGGCGAGCTGGAACTGGAGCACGTTGTTGGTGGCCACCGAGAAGCCGAGTTCGGAACCGGCCAGGTAGAATTCCCACATCCGCGCGAAACGCGCGTCATACATCGCCTCGACCTCGGCACGCCGGGTTTCGAACCGCTCCCGCCACGCCCGCAGCGTCCGCGCATAATGGACGCGCCAGACCTCGATATCGGTGCACCAGAGCTCCGCCCGCTCGATCGCGGCGGACGCTTCCGAAAGGCGCGGGACGTAGCCTCCGGGGAAGATGTACTTGCGGGTGAAGGGCCCGGTTGCGGCCGGCGGATCGATCGCCGAGATGGAATGGATCAGGGCGACGCCGTCGTCCGCGAGGCAGTCGCGGACCTTCGCGAAGTAGACGTCGAGCTGGGTCACGCCCACGTGTTCGAGCATTCCGACCGACACGATCCGGTCGTAGCGGTCCTGCACCTCGCGGTAGTCGATCGCGCTGAAGCGGACACGGTCCGCAACCCCCGCTTCGCGTGCCCGTGCCTGGGCCACCGCGATCTGCTCCTCCGAGAGGGTGATGCCGTGGACCTCCACGCCCGCCACGGCCGCGAGGTAGAGCGCCATCCCGCCCCAGCCGCAGCCGATGTCGAGGACGCGCTGACCCGGTGCGAGCCTGAGCTTGGCGGCGATGTGGCGCTTCTTCGCGGTCTGGGCGTCCTCGAGCGTCTCGACCCCCTCGGGCCAGTAGGCGCACGAATACTGCATGTCCCAGTCGAGCCAGAGCCGGTAGAAGGCGTTGCCGAGATCGTAGTGGTGGGCGACGTTGCGGCGCGACCGCCCTTGGGGATTGTACTGCGCGAGCCGGCGCGAGGCGCGGCGGAGCGCGATCAGAAGCCGCTGCGCCGGTGAGCCGTGGAGCTGTTTCCGGTTGATGAGCGCTACTTCGAGCAGGTCGTGGACGGTGCCGCCCTCCCGGCCCTCCTCCACGACCAGCGTGCCGTTCATGAACGCTTCCGAGACGGCAAGTTCGGGGTTGAACGGGATCTTCCAGTCGAGCGACGGATCGGTGATCCGCACCGTGACCGCCGGCCCGCTGCCGCTGCCGAACACGGCCTCATAGCCGTTCGGGCCGCGCAGGCGCATGCTCCCCCGTCGGATGATCGCGCGCAGGAGTTTCGGCAGGAGGCGCATGATACCCTCTTCCCCTGTTCTTCAACAGTTATCCGGCCGACGCGGGGCCTTGAGGGAGGCTAGTGTGGAAGAGGATGGATTGCCAGTATTCCTCCCCCCGCGCATGCGTGTGCGCGGGCGCGCCCCGGGTCTTCGGAGATGGGTCGGGGATTATCCGGCTGGGGCCAAAGCCCGTACACAAGGGGTCCGCCCCGGGTGGCCAGATGCCCCCCGCCGCGGCTCATTCGCCGGCGAGGCTGAAACCTTCGGGCGGCATCGTCGGGCGCCGCGACCATGCCTCGAGAAGCTCGGGCGAGCCTGCGAGGGCGAGGCGTTCGTCGGGCGAGAGGAGGTCGAGTGCCGCATCCGGGTCCTCCACCGCCTCGATCTTGGCACCCGCCGTCAGGCCGGCGAGCCAGACGGGCTGATTGGCGGCCGCACCCGGTGCGAGCAGGCCGGCATGACGCCGCCGCGCCTCGGCATCGTCGGCCAGCCGGCGGAGCGACAGGCCGGCGAGCGCTGCCGAATACTCCGGGCGGAGCGCGGTCGCCCGCGCGAGCACCGGCGGCCTTGCGCGTTCCTCGGGCGTCGCGAGCAGGCCGATCCGGGCAAGGCCGCGGCCGGCCGCGATCGATCCCGAGATGCGCGACAGGGCCGGGGCAAGCACCAGCCCGAGCAACACCGGCGACAACCACACGAGCTGTGCCGGCGCGAGCACCATCAGGACGGCGGCCGTCACGAGCCCGGCCACGCTGTGATGCCAGTGCCGCGCGAGCACGACCGCCCACGGTGCCGGCCCGCCCTCGCGCGTCTGCGCCGACCAGCCGGAATCGCGGCCGCGCAGGATCTCGATCACCTGTGCAACCTGCATCAGCATCAGGACCGGCGCGAACAGGGCCGAGAGCACCACCTCGGTGAGGAAGCTTCCGATGAGCCTCAGGCGGCCGCCATGGCCGCGCGCCGTCCGGTTCTTCAGGAGCGCGCGGAAAAGCCCGAGAAACTTCGGCAGAAGCAGCAGCCCGGTGGCGAGCAGGAAAAGCCCCAGCATCCGTTCGGCGTCGAAGACCGGCCAGTCGGGGAAGAGCTGGAAGGTCTCGGCGAAGTATTTCGGCTGCGCGAGGCCGGCGCGCAGCGCGAGCAGGCCACCGGTGAGGAGCATGGCCAGCCAGATCGGCGACATCAGATAGGCGCCGATGCCGATCGCGAAATGGACCCGGTTCGGCCAGCGCAGGCCGCGGGTGCCGATCACCTTCGCATGCTGCAGGTTCCCCTGCGCCCAGCGGCGGTCGCGCGCGGCGACGTCGATGAGCGAGGGCGGTGCACCCTCGAAGGAGCCGCGGAGATCCGGATCCATCCGCACCTGCCAGCCGGCACGGCGGATCAGCGCTGCCTCGACGAAGTCGTGGCTGAGGATATGGCCGCCGAACGGCCGCCGGCCCGGCAGATCAGGCAGGCCGCAGGCCTCCGCGAAGGCCCGGGTGCGGATCACCGCGTTGTGGCCCCAGTAATTGCCGTCGAGCCCCTGCCAGGCGGCCGTGCCCCGTGCGATCACCGGCCCGTAGAGCCGGCCGGCGAACTGCTGGAGACGCCCGAAGAGGCTCGTGCCGCCGACGAGCATCGGCACGGTCTGCAGGATGCCGAGCCGGGGCTCCGCCTCCATCCGTCCGGCGAGCTTGAGGACCGTATCGGTCTCCATGACGCTGTCGGCGTCGAGGATCAGGAAATGGTCGTAGCGTGCGCCCCAGCGTTCGACGAAGTCGCGGACGTTGCCGGCCTTGCGGCCGGCGTTGACCGGGCGCCGGCGGTACCAGACCGCCATACGCCCCGACAGCGCAGCGCGCAGCCGGGTGATCGCTGCGGTCTCGCGGACCCAGATATCGGGGTTGCGGGTGTCGGAAATGACGAAGATCTCGAAACGGTCGCCGACGCCTTCGGCGGCCAGCCCTTCGGCTATCGCCTGCAGGGCCGCGACCGAAGGTGCCGGATCCTCGTTGTAGAGCGGCATCACGAGGGCGGTGCGACTCGCTTCGGGTCGGTCGAGGCCCCGGGGCGGCCGCCCAAGCGCGAGGCCGGCAACCCCGGCCAGCGCCGCGAATCCGATCCAGGCGAAGGTGATGGTGAAGAACGCGAGCAGCACGATCTGGAGCGCGCCGATCTCGCCCGCGGCGAAGACCGCGAGCATCTGGTCGAAGCCGAAGGCGGTCAATGCCGCCGCGCCGCCGAAGACGAAAAGGCGCACGAGGCTGGTGCGCAGGTCGGGCCGGTCGATGACACGACGCGGATGGTGGCGCAGGTCCTGGTTCGGCATCGCCAGCGGCGCCGCAGGCGGCACGCTCGCGGCACCGCGGGAAGGGAAAGCTCGAATCATGTGCGTGTCCAGCGATAGAGCCAGGTTTCGGAAGCGCGATTGCCGGCCGCGTCATAGAGGGAAAGGCGGAATTCGCTCTGCTCCGCGCCGCCATGGACGAAGCGGAAGGACGCCCGCACCCGCGTCGGGTCGGGCATCTCGATCAGGGCGATGTCGCTGAGAAGTCCCTGGGAGGAAGCAACCCGCAGGTCGAGCGGCCCGGCCGGCAGCGCCGAACGGTCGAAATCGACGGCGAAGCGCCGGGCTTTCTCGCCGTTGCTGCCGGAGCGGGTGGCGACGACGCGGGCAAGCGGCTCCGGGTCCGGCACGAGCGCGCTCCAGCCGATCGTGTAGTCGAAGGCATAGTCGCCGCCCGTCTTGAGCGGCGCTTCGGGACGCCAGAAGGCGATGATGTTGTCGTTGACTTCGCTCGGGAGCGGCAGTTCGACCAGCACGACCTGCCCCGGCCCCCAGGGGCTGCGCGGCTCGACCCAGACGCAGGGCCGGCGTTCGAAGGCCGCCGTCGGATCGCCGAACCAGTCGAAGTCCCGATGGCGTTGCGCAAGGCCGAAGACGCGCGGGTCCTGGTCGACGAAACCGGAGAGCCGGAGGTCAGGGGGATTCCCGAGCGGACGCCAGAGACGCTCGCCGCGCCCGGTGATGATCTGGAGCCCTTCGCTGTCGTGGACGGCATCACGGATGTCATCGACCGCGCCCCGGCTGTCCGACCCGAAGAAATGCATGGAGGAGAGTGGTGCGATCCCGATCGAAGTGATGTCGACACGTGGAAAGAGCCGGCAGCGCACATCGAATGTCGTGGTGTCGCCGGGACGCACCTCGAAGGCGAACGCGCCGGCTACCGACGGGCTGTCGAGGAGGGCGTGGATGCGGGTCGCGGCCATGTCCTCCACGGCCGCATGAATCCAGAACTGCGTGAAGCGAGGCACCTCCTCGCCTTCGGGGCTTGCCGTTGAGAGGGCGAGCCCGCGGGCGGCGGAGCCGAAGACGCCACCGCGATGGCGCGCGCGAAAATGGCTCGCGCCCTGGAAGGCGGCGGCCTCCTCGGCGACTTCGGGCCGGGTCAGTGCCCGCATGAGGCGGAAGCCGGAGAAGCCGACATTTCCGGCAGCGTCGCCGCTGACCTCCTCGACCGGTTCGCCATCACGCAGAAAGTAATGAGAGGCAAAGTCGATCGCCCGGACCCGCTCGTCACGCACGAGGGCGAGGCGGACCGGATATTCGAAGATATGGCCCGGCGGCAGCGGTTCCAGTCCGGTGGCCGGCGCCCCGCCGAGGTCGATCCGCGTCGCCGGGTTCGGCTTGATGGCAGCGTATTCGGCCGGGCCGAGGTCGGCGAAGGGGGGGGCCACCGCTGGCTCCGGCGGCTTGAACGGCGCCGAGGCAAGACGCCGGGCACGCTCGACGACATCGGCAAAGCTGTGGATCGCCTCCCCGTCCGGCAGTGCGGGCACGGCGATCGCCGCGAGTGGTTCACCCGCGGCCTGCGCCGCTGCCATCGACGGCACGGCTGCGGCGCCGACCGTGGCGGCGGCGAATTGCATGAACCCTCGTCGATCCATCCGGCCTGCCCGGCTCCCCCCGCGCGCTACTTGATACACCCCCGCGCGGACAGGACCCGCGCCGCGCTCCCTTCAGCAAGCCCGTGAGATAAAGGAGCCGCAGCGCTGTGCAAGGGTCCAGTGACCGGACCGGCGACCTTCTGCCGCTACGGGCCGAATTTGATCGTCATCCGCGCGTTCCCAGCCAAGGCGCAGCTAGCGGGAGAAAGCCGCTGCGATCTCGACATGTGGTGACCAGCGGAACTGGTCCACGATCCGCAGCCAGTCGAATCGGAAACCGCCACCGGTGAGAATCGCGGCCTCCCGCGCGAACGTGACCGGATTGCAGGAAACGAAGGCAACCCGGTCGATGGTGGAGCCGGCAAGCGCGGCCGCCTGTGCCTCGGCGCCGGCACGGGGCGGGTCGAGGGCGACGGCCTCGAAACGGCCAAGCTCGGCGGCAAGGAGCGGGCGGCGGAAGAGGTCGCGCCGCTCCGTCGTCACGCGCCGCAGGCGGAGGTGCCGCGCCAGCCGGCATCGAGCGCGGCAAGGGCCTCGGCGTCGGCTTCGACCGCGTGGACCTCCGCACCTTCGGCGAGCGGCAGCGCGAAGGTGCCGACGCCTGCGAAAAGATCGGCGATCCGGCGCGCGGGGCCGACCGCCTCGCGCACCGCCTCGACCAGCGCCGACGCGCCGTCCCCGGTCGCCTGAAGAAAGCCGCCGGGAGGGGGCACCACACGGGCGCGGCCGAGACGCTGCGTGGCCGGGCGGCGGGCGGCAACGGTCTCGCCGTTCCAGGCAAGCCGGGCGAGGTCGTGCGCTTCCGCGAGGGCGGCGAGGCGGAGGCGAAGCGCCGCCTCGAACGGCTTCGCCTCGCTCACGGCGACATCGAGCCCGGCTTCGCTGAGGGTGACGGCGAGACGCACGGCGCCGGCGCGCGACGCGCCGAGGATGGTCAGCGCGTGAAGCGCCGGGATCGCCTTCATGAGCGCAGGGTCCGAAACCGGACATTCCTCGACGGCGACGATGGTATGGCTGCGCGCGGCACGGAAGCCGACGAGCGTGCCCTTGCGGGTGCGCCGCCCCGCGAAGACGGCGCGCCGGCGCGCTCCCGGTGGCGAGACGTGCGGTGGGCGGAAGGGGGCATCGAGGCCGCGGGCGGCGAGGGCCCGGGCGGCGAGGTCCTGCTTCCATCGCGCAAGGAAAGCGTCCGAGGCATGTTGCAGCGCGCAGCCGCCGCAGGTGCGGAAATGGCGGCAGGGAGGAGCCACACGCTCGGGCGAAGGCTCGAGGATGGCTGCCAAGCCCGGCCCCGCCGTGGAGACGCGTTCGCCCGGAAGGGTGAAGGGAAGGCGGGCACCCGTGTCGCCCACGCCCTCGCCCGAGCGCGCGAGGCGGAGGATCCGCGTCTCCGCGGCGGGGCCGAAACCCTGCGTTTCCGTCTGAGCCACTTTCTCCATGGCGGCGCCGGTATCATCTTTGGTGCAGTCACGTAAGAAGGAGGAGCCATCATGGCCAGGAACATCGCGCCCGGAACCCGGATCGGGCATATCCATCTCCGCGTCGCGGATCTCGAACGCGCGATCGGTTTCTACCGCGACGTGCTCGGGTTCGAGGTCACCCACCGCTACGGGTCGCGGGCGGCGTTCCTGTCGGCGGGCGGCTATCACCATCACATCGGGCTCAACACCTGGGAGAGCCGGGGCGGCACGCCGCCGCCTGCGGGGCATACCGGCCTCTATCACGCCGCGATTCTCTATCCGAGCCGGGCCGACCTCGCCGATGCGCTGCGCCGCGTGGTCGATGCGGGTATCGAGGTCGACGGCGCGGCGGATCACGGCGTGTCGGAGGCGATCTATCTGCGGGATCCGGACGGCAACGGGATCGAGCTTTATCGTGACCGGCCGGAGGCGGAATGGCCGCGGGATGCGGAAGGGGGGATCCGGATGGTGAACGAACCGCTCGACCTCCGGGCGTTGCTCGCGGAGGCGCCCTGAGCCTACATCCGCGTGGAACCGGCCGGATTGGCGGCAGTTTGCGCGTTGAGGGCCATCAACGCGCAAGCTGCCGATTCCGTGTCCCTTTGATCTCCGGGCCGGCAACCTCCTCCCCCTGCCGGAACATGCCTCGGCATGGAAGAATGCGCTCGTGCCACGGATTGCCACCAGGCAGAAGGCGAGCCAGAAGGCCGGACAGAAGGGGTGCATCATGGCCTCCAGCAGGTTTTGACTGAACATGCCGGAATGGCAGGGCGGCAACGATTCTGCCGGATCGCTTCGGCGCCGGGCTTCTCCGCTGGCTGGCCGTCCGACCACAACGGACCAGAGGAGGCCGTGGAGGTTCCCGTCACCGGCCGAGGTGCCTTTGACGCTTGATCCCGCGCGGGTGATGATCGCGGGCATGAACATGGGGACCGAAGCCGAAGATGGTATCCTGAAGGAGCTTCGCCCCCCGCATACGCCCTCCGGGAAGATCGCCGAAGACAGCGGGCCGATCCTCGACTGGATCGAAGCAAGCGGAGGGGATCACCCATCTCGCCGGGCGTTTCGGCCTCGATGTCTCGATCCGCCGTATTTCCCGGGGATTCTGTTCAACAAGCGGAGCCTTCCGGAAGGTACGTTCGAGAGGACGGCCCGGGGTGCAATGCGACTCGGGCAGGTGGTGCATCTGCTCAAGGATACCGGCGCGGTTCCGGATATGATCGGCCTCACGATTACCGATCACCTGCCGCGAGACATGCTGCGCCTAAGAACACGTCCGCCGATCTCCCCATCATGCCATCATGCGGTGATCACGTCCGCTTCAGGTTTGAGACAGGCATTTGAGTTCCCCGGCGCGGCGACTTGCGCTACACCCGGCCGGGCGCGGATGTCGTCGACCACCGGCGGCTCCACGCGCAGGTCCGAGCGTCTTGCCCGCGCGTCGTTAACACTTGGGTAGGTTTTAGAACATCAACGATATCAGCAACATGATTGAGGTTTCACGCGTGGGCGTCATTCGCCCACCCCCCGCGGGAGGGGCGGTCTCATGCTGCGCGTGATCCTCCTCTCCGCGCTCTTCGCCGTCGCCATGTACTATTTCACGCTCTGGCGTACGAAGTTCGAGCTCGGCCGCAACTCGACGCCCTTGCGCGATCCCGTGCTCGAACCGGTGCTCCGCCGTCTCGCCCGTGCCCTCGATGTCGAGCGGCTCCCGGTCCATGTCTACGAGGTGGCGCCGGTCAACGGCCTCGCCGCGCCCGACGGCCGGGTCTTCATCACCCGCGGCTTCTATCAGAAATACCGCGGCGGCGAGGTCTCCGCCGACGAGATCGCCTCCGTCGTCGCCCACGAGATCGGCCACGTCGCCCTCGGCCATGCCCGGCGGCGGATGTTCGACTTCACCGGCGCCAATGCCGTCCGCACCGGGCTCGCGCTCGTCCTCGGCCGATTCGTGCCCTTCGCCGGCGTCTGGATCGCCAATCTTCTTACCCAGGCCCTGCAGATGGCGCTCTCGCGGAGCGACGAATACGAGGCCGACGAATACGCCGCCGCCCTCCTCATCAAGGCCGGTATCGGCGTCGGGCCGCAGGTCGATCTGCTGGCCAAGCTCGAGCGGATGAGCGGCAGCGCCGGCCGCCCGCCCGCCTGGCTCGCAAGCCACCCCGAGACCGCCGCCCGCATCCGCGCGATCCGCGCCGCCGAGGCCCGCTGGCTCGGCCGCTGATCCCGACGCGGGATCTGGCAGCCCGCCCGCGCGTTGTGTAAGGCTTCCTCCATGAAGGCAATCTTCGACGAGGGGCCATCCGCGCCCTGTCCGCTCCGTTTCAACATGGCGGCCTATGTGCTCGCCGCCGGCGCCGGGGACCCCGGGCGTATTGCGCTCGAAGTGCTGGCGGCACCGGGCACGGTTGCAGAACGGTGGAGCTTCGGCGCCCTGCGCGAGGCTGTGCTTCGGACTGCTGGCGGCCTTGCCGCCGCGGACATCGGCCGCGGCGACCGGGTGCTGCTCCGGCTCGGCCATTCCTCGCGGTTCCCGATCGTCTTCTTCGCCGCGAACGCCCTCGGCGCGGTGCCGGTTCCGACCTCGCCGCAGCTCGGCGAGACCGAGGTGGGCCGTATCCTCGACGATCTCGTGCCGAAGGCGCTGGTAGCCGACGCGCCCACCGCCCTCCGGGCGCCGGTGGTGATCGGACCGGGCGATCTCGACACGCTTGCCCGGAGCGAGCCCGCGAGCTTCGCCGAGACCGGGTCCGACGACCCGGCCTTCATCGTCTACACCTCCGGCACGAGTGGGCGGCCGAAGGGCGTCGTCCACGCCCAGCGCGCCGCCTGGGCGCGGCGGATGATGTGGGACGGCTGGTACGGCCTGACGGCAAGCGACCGCGTGCTCCACGCCGGCGCCTTCAACTGGACCTACACGCTCGGCGCCGGCCTGACCGACCCGTGGGCCGCGGGCGCGACGGCCCTCATATATGCCGGCACGCCTGGCCGGCGCATCTGGCCCCGCCTCGCGGCCGCCCACGCGCCGACGATCTTCGCCGCGGTTCCGGGCGTCTACCGCCAGATGCTGGAGGCGCCCGATCTCCGGGACGGATTTGCTTCTCTCCGTCACGGCCTCTCCGCCGGCGAGGCGCTGCCGCGCCCGGTGCGCGAGGCCTGGGAAGGGGCGACCGGCAAGGTGATCTACGAGGCGCTCGGCATGTCCGAGGTTTCGACCTACATCTCTTTCTCGCCTGCGCACCCGAGCGTGCCGGGCCGCGCCGGCCGGCCGCAGATCGGGCGTCGCGTCGCCGTGCTTGGCGAGGACGGGACTCCGGCCGAGACCGGTGAGGCGGGCCTCCTCGCGGTCTCGCGGCGTGATCCGGGCCTGATGCTCGGCTACTGGCAGCGCGAAGACGAAACCAAGGCCGCCTTCCGGGGCGAATGGTTCGTGACCGGCGACCGGGCGGTGCTCCATGACGACGGCACGATCAGCCATCTCGGCCGCGCCGACGATCTGATGAACGCCGGCGGTCTCCGTGTCGATCCGGTCGAGGTCGAGGCGGCCCTCCTCGAACATCCCGCCGTCGCCGAGGCAGCCGCCATCGAGCGGCCGGTGCGCGAGGGGGTGACCGTGATCGCCGTCGCCTGGGTCGCCGTGCCCGGCGCCAAGGCGAGCGAGGCGGAGCTTGCCGCCCATTGCGCGGAGCGTCTCGCCCGCTACAAGCAGCCGCGGCTCTTCCGGCAGGTCGACGCGCTGCCGTTGGGGCCGACCGGCAAGCTCCTGCGCCGCCGGATCCGGGACGAGGCATGGTGACGCGGCTCGAGATCATCGCCGACGTGGTCTGCCCCTGGTGCTATATCGGCAAGGCGCGGCTCGACCGCGCGCTGGCCGAGGCGGGAAACCCGTTTGCGATCCGCTGGCAGCCTTTCCTGCTCAACCCCGACATGCCGTCAGAAGGAGTGGATCACCGCGCCTACTATGGGGCAAAATTCGGCGAGGAGCGGGCCGAGGCGATGCGGACGCAGGTAGCGAAAGCCGCAGCGGCGGCCGGGGTCACCATCGATTTCGGGCGGATCGCGCGGGCACCGAACTCGCTCGACGCCCATCGCCTGATTCGCTGGGCCGATGCCGAAGGCGCGCAACACGCTGTCGCGGGTGCGCTCTTCCGCCGCTACTTCGCGGAGGGCGAGGATATCGGTAACGCCGCGGTACTCGAGGAGGCCGCCGCGGAGGCGGGCATGGACCGGATCGCGGTGCGCCATTTGCTGGCGGGCGATGCTGACCGCGATTCGGTGCGGGCGGAGGCGGGCGAGGCTGCGGAGATGGGCGTGACCGGCGTGCCGACCTTCATCATCGGCGGCCGCTATGCGATCAGCGGTGCGCAACCTGTGGCGGTCTGGTCCCGGCTGATCGCCGAGATCAACGCTGCCGCGCGAGATGTGCCGTCCGGGTGACCTGTCGGCGCGGCGAGCGGGTTTCTCACGGCCCGGAACAATGCCCCGATCGGGACGGCCGGCTCCTTCGCCATCCTGCAGAAACGCCTCGGATTCGTCGTTCCCGGCTTCTGCACGCACCGGCGCGGAACTGGATGTCAGGTCCGGATTGCCCTCTCCGTTCTGGTTGCTCGCCTTCGCTGCAGGGCGGATGGTCTGCGGCATTGCCGGGAGTGCTCTCCCCGGCGTGCCGCACCCTCTCCGCCTGGTCCGGCAACGCTCCTGGTCCGGCAGCGGCGTATCGGGGTGGTGATCATCCTGCATGCCCGTCTCCTCGAATGCATGCGGGCGAACACGGGGGAGAGCCGCCGATCCGCTTCCAGCATTGCGGCAGAAGCCACGCCAGAGCTCTGATTCAGGAGATATTTCGCGGTTCGCTCAGGTCTGGCTGGGTTCCTCTTCCCAAGGTTGGCAGAGGGAACGGGGGAGTATCGGGAGGAGAATAGTTCTACGAATTATGCGTATTACGCGTTAACGTTAACATTCCGCTCCCATGATCGCTCTTTATCTTGTGAGAACCATGTGCTTTATTCGTCTGGTGTGGATGGGTAACCAGCGGTGGGGGCTGCATGGTACGGGATACTTTGCTGATTTCGACTCACAATTGCGATCGACGGCCGTGGAACGGGGTGCTTTACGAATTTCTTGACGTGATTTCGACGTTGGAGCGGGCGACCCTGGTTGCACCCGAGGCCGCCGCGCACGGGTTCCCGCTGAACGGGCGGCTCGTGGAATCGGTCCTGCCGAGCACCGGAAAACTCCGCAGCCGGCTCCGCAGGATCGTTCTCGCAGGGCAGGGCGGACGGTTCCGGCCGACGCGCATCGCACAGGATCACGATATCTGCCTCTTCGTGTGCCAGTTCATGCGGGATCTGCCGAACCTGCGCCGGGTGAAGGACTGGCGTCGCCGCTCGCGCTTCGCTGCCGCCTTCATTCTCGAGACGTGGACGCCGCACCTGAAACAGAACGCCGCGGCGCTCCGGATTCTCGACGAATTCGATCACGTCTTCGTCCTGAACGCGAGTTCGATTCCGGCTTTGCAGCGCTACACCCGAACTCCGATCAGCTTCCTGGCGACGGGTGTCGATGCGCTCAACGCCTGTCCGGTCGATGCGGCGCCGGAACGTGTCATCGACATACTCTCCCTCGGCCGGCAGACGGGCGGGGCCCACAAACGGATACGCGAATTCGCGGACACCGAGCGGCTCTTCTATCATTTCGATGTCTGGTCGGGTCTGCAGGCACGGGACTGGCGCCAGGTCCGTGACTGGAATGCCGCGCTGATGCAGCGCAGCCGCTTCTCGGTGGTCTGGTCGCCGGCCGAGCACCTGCCGATCTCGTTGCCTCCGGGCGAAGTGGTGCTCAGCACGCGCTACTTCGAAGGGATGGCCGGCGGCGCGATCCTGATCGGCTCGAGCGTGAAGGCCCCGGAGGCCCGGGAGCTCCTCGGTGAGGATGCGGTCGTGGAGATTGCACCTGACGGCAGCGATTTCGAGCGGGTCTTCGCCGCGATCCGCGCTGAGCCCGCGCGGCTCGAGACGATGCGGACCCGGAACGTCGCGATGTCGCTCCGCCGACACGACTGGGCCTACCGCTGGGGAGAGATCCTGCAGGTGGCGAATGTCGAGCCGACGGCGGCGCACCGGCAGCGGTTGGCCGAGCTTGCGCGCCGGGCCGAATACGTCGAGGAGGCCGGGCACCAGATCGAGAGCGGCGAACTCCTGATCGCCGCCCAGTAGTAGCGGACGCCTTGGAAGCAGCGATGTCCCGCTGCTCCGCCGCGCCCGGCCCTGCTCCTCAGGCCCGGGCGCCGGCTCCGTAACCCGCTACGGCGACCATGGTTTCGGCGAGTTCTGCCGCGTCGAGCAGGACCGGACCGCCGATCGCGAAGGCGAGGCAATACTGCCGGGCGATGGTCTCGAGTTCACCCGCAAGCCACATCGCTCGCGTAAGGTCGGGGCCGGCCATGATCGCGCCGTGGTTGGCAAGAAGGCAGGCATTGCGCCCTTCAAGTGCCCGGAGCGCCGCTTCCGACAGGGCTTCGGTTCCGAATGTCGCATAGTCCGCCACCCGCACGTCGTCGCCGCCGAAGACTGCGATCATGTAATGGCAGGGAGGGATCGGCTTCCGGGCGATCGCAAGCGCGGTGGCATAGGGCGAATGCGTGTGCACGACCGCGTTGAATTCGGGGCGGGCGCGGAGGATCGCCCGATGAAACGGCCATTCGGTCGAGGGTCTGAGCGGACCTTCCCCGCGCCCGTTCCCGGCATCGAGGGACATCCGCACGATTGCCTCCGCCTCCAGCGTTTCTGCCGGGACCGCCGAAGGGGTGATCAGCATCGCCCCACCGCAACGGACGGAGATGTTGCCCGATGTTCCCTGGCTCAGGCCGGAATCGATCATTCGCCGGCTTGCGGCAACGATCTCCCGCCGCAGGATCTCTTCGCTCGTGCTCATGGAAGCCCGTCTACCGGATGCCAGGCGGATGCTCACGCGGAAAACATGGTGCGGAGAGCCGAACCTCGGGATCGTGTCTGCCTTGTCCCGCGAGCAGATCGATTCTATTGTTTTCATCTTCGTCACGATGAGGGGCGCCATGACAGGTCCGCGGGTCGCGCTCTTCGTCACCTGCCTTGTCGATCTCATCCGGCCGGAGATCGGCTTCGCTTCGGTCAGGCTCCTCGAACAGGCCGGCTGCACCGTCGAGGTGCCTGCGGCGCAGACCTGTTGCGGGCAGCCGGCGTGGAACGGGGGTGACCGCGAGGCGGCGAAGCGGCTCGCGCGCCGGACGATCAGGGCGTTCGAGCGCTACGACCACATCATCGTTCCCTCCGGGTCCTGCGGCGCGACGATTGCCAAGGATTACGAGAGGATGTTCGACGAAGGCGATCCATGGCACGAACGCGCCCGCATGATGGGCGCCAGGACGCACGAGATCGTCGCCTTCCTGACCGACGTGCTCGGGGTCGACGGCGTGCCGGGCGCGCCTGAGATCGACCGCGTGCCGGACGTGTTCGGATCCGACGGCTTGCCGGTCGAGGCACCACTCAGCGTCACCTACCACGACAGTTGCTCCGGCCTCAGGAGCCTCGGCATCCGGGAGCAGCCGCGCCGGCTGCTGCGGTCGA
>CAYMOD010000001.1:23897-29886 GCA_964391945.1 uncultured Rhodobacterales bacterium
TCCGGCCTCAGGAGCCTCGGCATCCGGGAGCAGCCGCGCCGGCTGCTGCGGTCGATCCCCGGCCTCGACCTGCGCGAGATGGCGGAGACCGATGTCTGCTGCGGTTTCGGAGGCCTGTTCTGCGTGAAATACCCCGACATCTCGAATGTGATGGTGGGCGACAAGACCCGAAACATCGAGGCGACCGGCGCCGATCTCGTGCTCGCGGGCGATCTTGGCTGCCTGATGAACATCGCAGGCAAGGCACGCCGCGAGGGGCGGCGCTTCCGCGCCCGCCACATCGTCGAGGTGCTGGCGGGCAATCTCGACACGCCTGCAATCGGAGAGGCGTCGTGAGCATGCACGCGCCCTCCACGCGGCAGTTCAAGGCGAACGCCCGCGCCGCCCTCGCCGATGCCAACCTCCAGAACGCGCTTGCAAGCAGCCGCGGCGGTTTCGTCCTGAAACGGGCGAAGGCGCGCGAAGCCTTCCCGGAATTCGACGCGCTCCGCGATTGCGCCCGCGACATCAAGGACCACGTCTTCGCTCATCTCGACCGCTATCTCGAAACCTGGGAGGCGCAGGTCGTCGCCTCGGGCGGTCAGGTGCACTGGGCGGAAACGGCGGCGGACGCGCGCCGGATCGTCCTCGACCTCTGCCGCAAGGCCGGCGCGCAGACGGTAAACAAGGGCAAGACGATGATCTCGGAGGAATGCGGGATCAACGGCCACCTCGCCGCGAATGGCATCACGCCGGTCGAGACCGACCTCGGCGAGTATATCATCCAGATCCGGGGCGAGGGCCCGTCGCATATCATCGCGCCCGCCGTCCACGTCACCGTGCCGGAGGTCGAGACCGCCTTCCGTGCGCACCACACGCATCTGCCGCCGGAGCGCGACCTCACCGACCTCGCCGCGCTCCTCCGAGAGGCGCGCGGCGAACTCCGCGCGAAGTATTTCCAGGCCGAGGTCGGCATCACCGGCGCCAATCTCCTGATCGCCGAGACCGGCCAGTCGGTCATCGTCACCAACGAGGGCAACGGCGATCTCGCGCAGTCGCTGCCGCGCGTCCACATCGTCATGGCCTCGATCGAGAAGATCGTGCCGACGCTCGAGGACGCCGCCACCATCCTCCGCCTGCTCGCCCGCTCGGCGACCGGACAGGAGACGACGGTCTATACGACCTTCTCGCGCGGCCCGCGCCGGGTCGACGACCCCGACGGGCCGGAGGAGTACCATGTCTTCCTCCTCGACAACGGCCGCACCGAGATGCTTGGCACCGGCTTTCAGGACATGTTGCGCTGCATCCGCTGCGGCGCCTGCATGAACCACTGTCCCGTCTATCAGGCGGTAGGCGGCCACGCCTATGGCTGGGTCTATCCGGGCCCGATGGGCGCGGTGCTGACGCCGTCGCTGATCGGGGTGGAGGAGGGCGGCCAGCTTCCCAATGCCTCCTCCTTCTGTGGCCGGTGCGAGGAAGTCTGCCCGATGCGCATCCCGCTGCCGAAGATGATGCGGCACTGGCGCGAGCGCGAGTTCGAACGAAACCTCAAGCCGCGCGCCGAACGCTGGGGGCTCGCTCTCTGGGCGTGGGCGGCTGAACGGCTCTGGGCCTACCGCCTCATGACGCGCGCGGCCTCGCTCGTGCTCCGGCGCGCCGGGCGGCGCGGCGCGGTCCGGTGGCTGCCGCTTGCCGGAGGCTGGACCGAAGCGCGCGACCTGCCGGCGCCAACCGGGCCGACCTTCATGGATCAGTGGAAGGCCGGAAAGGGAGCGCGGAGGTGAACGCGCGCGCGCGAATCCTCGCCCGCATTCGGCGCTCGCCCGCGCGCTCGGCCGCGGAGGGCGGCGCACTCGCCGAATGGGCCGCGGCGGCACGGTCGCGCCCGGTCCCGCAGCAGGCAGCAGCGGTGGGTCCGGCGCGGCTGCGCCAGTTCATCGCCAGGGCCGAGACGGCAGCAGCGACCGTGCGACGGATCTCGTCCGTCAACGAGCTGCCGCAGGCGCTTGCGCGTGAATTGAGGAACCGCAACCTCCCTGCAGCGATCCGCACCGGTGCCGACCCGGTCTTCGAGCGGCTCGACTGGGGCGCTCTCGCGCGCTCGGTCGGACCCGGCCGGATCGAGGAACCGGCGACGCTTTCGCGCGCGGAATTCGGCATGGCCGAGACCGGCACCCTCGTCCTCGCTTCCGGCCCCGACAACCCGGTGACGCTCGCCTTCCTCGGCGAGACGCATTTCGTGGTTCTGTTCGAACGCGATCTCGTCGGCGGATTCGAGGACCTCTGGGTGGCGTGGCGCGCGCAGGGACTCGACCCGCGGACGATCAACATGGTCACCGGCCCCTCGCGCTCGGCCGACATCGGCCAGGTGCTCCAGCTCGGCGCTCATGGGCCGATCGCGCTCCACATCTTCCTTGTCGTCGATTAGGCCCGCCCGAACGTGGCGGCAGGGGGTATCGAGACTTGGGTCTTCCCCACGCTTCAGGATCAATGGCTTGAATGGGATTTCACGCGCGGGAGCCTGTGGGCGAAGGTGCTCCGCTTCTCGTGCGTTGCCGGCCCGCGGCGGAGCCGTTAGGGTCCGCGGCCGACGGACAGGGCGGAGGACGGGCCGGGCATGGTCTTCTGGATAATCGCGGGACTTCTGGCGGCGGGGGTGCTTGCGCTCGTCTTCCTGCCGCTCATCCGCGGCAGCGGCGCCGGCGGCCGCCGCGCGAGCTATGACATGCAGGTCTACCGCGACCAACTCCGGGAAGTGGACCGCGACGTCGCACGCGGTGTCGTCGCCGAGGCCGATGCGGAGGCCCTGAGGACCGAGATCGGGCGCAAGCTCCTCGTCGCCGCCGATGCCGAGGCGCGTGAGGCGGATGGTGCTCGCGCTCCGCGCCGGGCAAGCCTCCTTGGCGGCGGCGCTCTCGCGCTCGCTGCGCTCACGGGCACGCTCTGGCTCTATGACGGCCAGGGCGCGCCCGGTTATCCTGACCAGCCGCTCGTGCTCCGGCAGGTCCGGCAGGCCGAAGCCTGGGCCGACCGGCCGCGCCAGGCCGAGGCGGAAGCGGTGACCGGCGAGCAAGGATCCGGAGCCCCGGCGGCATCCGGTGATGCGGTCAAGCTCGCGGAGCGGCTTGCCGGGGCGCTGGAGGGCCGGCCGGACGATCTGGAGGGGCACCGGCTCCTCGTGCGCGCGATGGCCGGGATCGGCCGCTTCGCCGAGGCCGCCGTGGCGCAGAAGCGGGTGCTCGAGCTGAGCGGCGGCGAAGCCGGAGCCGAGGACCACGCAACCCATGCCGAGCTGATGATCCGCGCCACCAGCGGCTACGTCTCGCCGGAAGCGGAGGCGGCGATCGGCGCAGCGCTTCGCCTCGATCCTGGCAACCCTTCCGCCCGCTATTTCCTCGGCCGGATGTTCGTGCAGGGCGGTTGGCCGGCGGAGGCCCATGCCGTCTGGAGCCAGCTCCTGGCAGAGAGCCCGCCGGGAGCGCCGTGGATCGCGGCGATCGAGGCCGACATCGATACCGTGGCGGAACTGGCGGGAATCGCGCCGGCGGGGGCGGCGCCCGGACCCGGTGCCGCCAGTATGGAAGGCGGCGGCGTGGACCTCGCGCAGATCGAGGGCATGGTTGCGGGCCTTGGCGAGCGGCTTGCGAGCGAAGGCGGCCCGCCCGAGGACTGGGCGCGGCTCATCCGCTCGCTCGGCGTTCTCGGCCGGATCGGCGAGGCCGCCTCGATCTGGGAGGAGGCGCAGGACCGCTTTGGCGAAGATGACGCCGCGATGACCATCCTCACCGAAGCCGCGCGTGAATCCCGGCTCGTGCAGTGAGCGCGCCTTACGAGGATCCAGAAGCCTTTGCCGCGACCCTCGCGCCCCGGGCGGCACTGATGGGGCTCGACCTCGGCACCAAAACGATCGGCGTCGCCGTCTCCGACATCACCCGCCGGATCGCCTCGCCGCTCAAGGTGATCCGGCGCACGAAGTTCACCGCGGATGCCGCTTCCCTCGGCACCCTCGTGGCGGAGCGGGCGATCGGCGGCATCGTCCTCGGCCTGCCCCGCAACATGGACGGCAGCGAGGGCCCGCGGGCGCAATCGGTCCGCGCCTTCGCCCGCAACATCACCGGCGTGCTCGCGCTCCCCGTCGTCCTTTGGGACGAGCGTCTCTCGACCGTCGAGGCCGAGCGCGCGCTTCTCGTCGCCGACATCTCGCGCCGGAGGCGGGCAGAAGTGATCGACCAGGTCGCGGCTGGGATCATCCTCCAGGGTTTCCTCGACCGCCTCGGCCATCTGGAGGCCCGACGATGAGCACGCATCCACAACCGGTCGCTCCGATCGAGAGCCCCTGTAACAAGACATGCAGGATCGACCCGGATACCCGGCTCTGCATCGGCTGTTTGCGCAGCATCGACGAGATTGCCGCCTGGAGCCGGATGACGCCCGAGGAGCGGCGCAGGGTGATGGCGGCACTTCCCGCACGCGGGGCCCCGGCGCCTTGACGCCGGCCGGACGGCGCGGCATCTCCATTTCATTCCCGGACAGGAAGGGCGGAACATGACGGGCGACGGACGCCATGCACTGGATTTTCTTCTCTCCCGCCGATCGCGGCCGCCAAAATTCCTGACCGGTCCGGCGCCCGACCGCGCCGCGCTCGAGACCATGCTCGCCGCCGCCACGCGTGTTCCCGACCACGGCAAGCTCGAACCCTGGCGTTTCATCGTGCTCGGCGAGGCCGCGAGCCAGACCTTCGCCGAGGCAATCCGCGCCCGCGCCGATGCGGCAGGGCAGGACGGGGCGAAGGGCGCGCTCGCCTTCGAGCAGGCGCCGCTCACCATTGCGGTCGTCGCCTGCCCGCGGCCGCCCGACCGGATCCCCGCGATCGAGCAGACCCTCTCGGCCGGCGCGGCATGCCTCAGCCTGCTCAACGCCGCGCTCGCGAGCGGCTGGGGCGCCTCCTGGATGACCGGCTGGCCCGCCTACGACCGGCCACTCCTCGAAACCGGACTCGGCCTTGCGCCGGAAGAATGGCTCGCCGGTTTCGTGCATATCGGGACCGTGGCGAAGATTCCGCCCGACCGGCCGCGCCCCGACCTCGCCCGGATCGTGGACTGGCGCGCATGATCTTCGTCCACATCGCCCGCGCGATCGGCCAGCTCGGCGATCCGCGCTTCCGGAAGGTCCTCGCCAAGGGCATCGGCCTGACGATCGCGGGGCTCATGGCGCTCACCTGGCTCGCCGTCACCCTCGTCGGCTGGCTGATGCCCGAGACGGTGATGCTGCCCTGGATCGGCGAGGTGGGCTTTCTCGATGACGTTGCCGGCTGGGCGGCGGTGGCGACGATGCTCGTGCTTTCGGTCTTCCTGATGGTGCCGGTGGCGGCGCTCGTCGTCGGCTTCTTTCTCGAGGATATCGCCGCGGCGGTGGAGGCGCGGCACTATCCGCACCTGCCGCCGGTCGCCGACCTGCCGCTCTCGGTGCAGATCCGCGACGGGGCAGGGTTCCTCGGCATCGTCGCCGTGGCCAATATCCTCGCCTTCGCCGCCTATCTCGCGCTGCCGCCGCTTGCGCCGTTCATCTTCTGGGGCATGAACGGGTATCTGCTCGGCCGGGAGTATTTCGGTCTCGTCGCGTTGCGGCGCCTCGGCCCCGAGGGCGCGGCGGTGATGCGGCGGAAATACATGGCGCGTATCTGGCTGGCCGGCACGCTGATGGCGGTGCCGCTCACGATCCCGGTCGTAAACCTCCTCGTGCCGGTCCTCGGCGTCGCGGTCTTCACGCACCAGTTCCATGGCTTGGCGGGGAGGGGTTCCGCGCCGCGAAAGTAGCGGCGGGGGCTCTCCTACATCCGGTTCCAGATGTCGATGTCGTGGACGGAGAGGCCGCTATGCGCGACGATCCAGTAAACGACCACCCAGAGGATCGAGGAGATGATCGTCACGAGGACCAGCTTGCGCCCGAGCTGCGCATGCTCCGGTGCGGAGGAGGGCGTGCCCGGCACCACCTTGCCCATGTCGGCCTG
>CAYMOD010000002.1:0-26089 GCA_964391945.1 uncultured Rhodobacterales bacterium
CTGCGGCTTTACCCGCCGCCCAGCCCGCGCGCAAGGCACGGGCGCTTCCGGGCCAGGCGGCGTGCGGATGCGGGCGCTCCCAGACCAGGCGTACCGCTGCGCGCCCCGTTGACCTCTCGCCGCCACTCCCCGATCCTCCGCCCGGACAGACCGCAATCCCCGGAGGAGCGACATGAAGATCACCTGGCTCGGCCATTCCGGCTTCCGCATCGAGATCGCGGGCGAGGTCCTGCTCGTCGATCCCTGGCTCGAGGGCAATCCGATGTTCCCCGCCGAGCGCCGGGCCGAGGCGACGGCGGGGGCGACGCGCGTCCTCGTCTCGCACGGCCACGACGACCACAGCGCCGACGCCGTCGCCATCGCCCGCGAACACGGGATCCCGATCTACGGCATGCCGGAACTGATGGGCTACTGGAGCGAGAAACACGGGGTCGAGACCGTCGCCTTCAACAAGGGCGGCACCGTCGCCCTCGGCGAGGTCCGCGTGACCATGGTCTCGGCCACGCATTCCTCGTCCTTCTCGACGCCGGAGGGGGCGGTCTATGCCGGGGCCGAATCGGGCTACATGATCGCCGGCGAAGGGCAGACCATCTATTTCTCCGGCGACACCGACGTCATGGCCGACATGGAGATCTTCGAGGAGCTCCACCACCCGGAGATCGGCATCCTCGCCGCGGGGGGCCACTTCACCATGGACATGGCGCGCGCCGCCTATGCCGCGCAGAAATTCTTCAACTTCCGCACAGTCATCCCGTGCCACTACCGCACTTTTCCGCTGCTCGAACAATCGGCGGAAAAGCTGAAATCGGCGCTTCCCGGCGTCAACGTCATCGAGCCGGAGGTCCTCAAGCCGATCGAGGTCTGATCCGGTCCCCGGTCGGATCGGCTTCTGGCCCGTGCTCGCCCGTGACCGGACGGGTGGCGCACGGCCGGGACGACACGGCCGGGACGACGACGAAGCTAACGGCGGGCCGCGAAGAAATCCTTCAGGAGCGCGGCCGCCTCGTTTTCCGCAATGCCGGGATAGATCTCCGGCCGGTGGTGGGCTTGGGCATGTGCGAAGACGCGCGCTCCGTGCTCGATACCCCCTGATTTCGGATCGGACGCGCCGTAATAAAGCCGTGCGATCCGCGCCGCCGCAATCGCTGCCGCGCACATCGCGCAAGGTTCGAGCGTGACGTGAAGGTCGAGGCCCACCAGTCGCTCCGACCCGATCTGTGCGCAGGCAGCGCGGATCGCCAGCATCTCGGCATGCGCCGTCGGATCGCGCCGCTCACGCGTCCGGTTTCCTGCCCGGGCGAGGATCCTGCCGGTGCCGGGGTCGGAGATCACCGCGCCGACCGGCGTCTCGCCGCGGGCGCCGGCGGCGTGCGCCTCGGCGAGCGCGGCTGCCATGAAAGGCGAGGGTGGCGTCATCCTCCCTCCCGAACAGGAAGGGCCGGCCCGCCTCGGGGGGACCGACTATCCTGCACGCTCCACGGATCAATGCAGTTTCGCGCCGACCTCCGCGATCGAGCGGTCGAGGAGCGTCCGCGCGTCGGCCTCGGACATCCGTTCACGGATCACCTCGCCCGCAGCGGCGATCGCGACCGAAGCGGCGCGGTCGCGGATCCGCTTGATCGCCGCCGCCTCGGCCGCCTCGATCTGATCGGTCGCGGTCTTCACCCGCCGCTCGACCGAGCGGCGGATATCGGCCTTGCCGGCTTCCATTGCCCGCTCCGCATCAACCTTCGCGGCGCGGATGATGTCCTCGGCCTGCTCCTTCACTTCCTTCTGCCGCCGCTCGTACTGGGCGAGGAGCCCCTGCGCCTCCTCGCGCAGTTCGCGCGCCTCGGCGAGATCGCTGCGGATCTGCTTGGCCCGCGCATCGAGCCGGCCGAGCACCAGCGCCGGCACCCGGTAGTAGAGCAGGATACCAACGAAGATCGCAAAGGCGATCGCGACGACGATGTCGGTGTTGTTGAGGAACTCCATTGCCCTACCCCCTGAGCTGCCGGCCGACGGCGGCATCGACCGCCGTCTGATCGGCGAGGTTCGGCATCAGCGCCTCGACGACTGCGATCGCGGTCTCGCGCGCGACCGCCTCGATGTTCTGCGTCGCGCCCTCGCGGATCTCGTCGATGCGCCCTTCGGATTCGGCCGAGCGTGCCGCGATCTCCGCCTCGGCTTTCGCCATCAGCGCCTTCAGTTCTTCGTTCATCTCCGCCCGCGTCGTCCCGGCGATGCGGTTTGCCTCCTCGCGGGCATCGGCGAGCGCCTTGTCATAGGCGGCCTCCGCCTCCTCCGCGCGCCGCCGCAGCAGCGCCGCCATCTCGAGATCGTTCGAGATCGCGTCCTGCCGCTCGGCGAGGATCGCGCCGAGCCGCGGCAGCGCCACGCGGCTGAGGATGAAGTAGAGCAGCACGATCGAGACCACCAACCAGAAGATCAGGTTGGGCCAGATCGTGGGATCGAGCTGCGGCATCCCCGTGGCGTGCCCGCCCTGCGCCGCGACGTCGTCGGCCGTCAGCACGACGATGTCGCCAAGTTCTTCCGGTTCCATGTCTTTCTCCGCTCGAAGCGTGCGGACCCGCCGCGAGCGGACCCGCCTTCACTGCGATCTGCGGATCAGACCGCGAACATCAGCAGCAGGGCGACGAGGAAGGCGAAGATGCCGAGCGCCTCGGCGAAGGCGATGCCGATGAAGAAGAACGCCGTGTTCTCGCCGGCCGCCGCCGGGTTCCTGAGCGCGCCCGACAGGAAGTTGCCGGCCACGTTGCCGACACCGACGCCCGCGCCCGCAATGCCGAAACACGCGAGACCGGCGCCGATGTAGCTGCCCATTGCTGCGATGTCGCCTTCCATGGTCCTTGCTCCTTTGATGGAAATGGCTCGAGAGGACGCCGCCCGGGCTCAGTGGCCCGGATGCAGCGCGTCGTTGAGATAGACGCAGGTCAGGATCGTGAAGATGTAGGCCTGGATCGCCGCGACGAGGAGTTCGAGCGCGAACATCGCCACGATCCCGCCGATCGGCAGGATCGCCGCGACGCCGAGCGCGCCGGCGAAACCCGCGAACACCTTCACCACCGCGTGTCCCGCGGCCATGGCGCCGAAAAGTCGCACCGAATGGCTGACCGGGCGGATGAAGTAGGAGATGAGCTCGATGAAGAACAGCACCACCCTGAGCGCGATCGTCGGCGCCTCCGAGACCCAGAAGAGCCTGAGAAAGCCGATCCCGTTCCGGATGAACCCGATCACGGTCACCGTCACGAAAACCCCGATGCCGAGGGTTGCAGTCACCGCGATATGCGAGGTCGGGGAAAAGCTCGCCGGGATCAGGGCGAGCACGTTCGCGAACAGGATGAAGAGGAAGATCGTCATGATGTAGGGGAAGTATTTCGCCCCCTCGCGCCCGGTCACGTCCTCGACCATCTTGCGGATGAACCCGTAGGTCATCTCCGCCGCCGACTGTCCGCGCGACGGCACGAGTGCGCGGCCGCGGGTGCCCGCGACCATCAGCAGGCTCGCCGCCGCCACCGTCAGCAGCATCCAGAGCGTGCCGTTGGTGGGCGTGAACCAGTAGAGTTCCTCGCCGAAGAGCGGCTGAAGAAGGAACTGGTCCATCGGATGGATGTTCAAGCCGCTCGGCTCGATGTCCGGCCCCGCAGTCGCCATGCCGCCCTCACTCCTCGCGCCGCCCCTCGGGGCCGCCTGTCTCAATCGAGGACGGACCTTCCGGACCATCCCTTCCGTTCTTCCCCGCCGGCTGCGTGCCGGCTTTGCCCGCAGGCGGAGCAGCGCCCGCCTCCGCGGCCTGTTTCCTCCGGACTTCCTCGGCGCTGCGCATCATCGTGCGCACGCCGGCGGCGAAGCCGAGGAGGGCGAAGACAACCAGGAACACCGGAAGCGTCCCGAACAGGCTGTCGAGCCCATAGCCGATCGCGAGACCGATCAGCATTCCCGCCAGAAGCTCGGTGACCATCCGCCAGCCGAGTCCGCTCGCCTCCGCATGGGACCGTCGGCGGGTCGGGACCGCCTTCGGTTCTCTCCTGGCCGCCTCGATCCGCTCGCCGAGCCGTTTCAGCCTGTCGCCAAACGGATCGTCTTGCATCGTCCCCGGCCCTGTCGGCGCGGTGCCTGGGCGGGAATGCCGCAGGTTCGCTTGAAGGCGATTACGGAATCCTGTCGCGGGTGTCAACCTCCCGTCGCCCCTGCCGTCTCCGCAGCAAAGCACTGAAAACAGGAACTTATCGCCTGACGAAGCATCGAATGGCATCCTCGGCTCAGGGCGTGAGCACCACCTTGATACAACCGTCCTTCTTGTCGCGGAAGGTCTTGTAGAGTTCCGGCCCGTCCTCGAGCCCAGCGCGGTGAGTGATGACGAAGGTCGGATCAATCTCGCCCCTCTCGATCCGGGCAAGGAGGTCGTCCGTCCACCGGTTGACATGGGTCTGGCCGGTGCGGATCGTCAGCGACTTGTTCATCACCGCCCCGAAGGGGAGCTTGTCGACGAGGCCGCCATAGACGCCCGGCACCGACAGGATGCCGCCCGGCCGGCAGACATAAATCATCTCGCGCAGGACATGGGGCCGGTCGGACTCGAGCATCACCGCCTGTTTCAGCCGGTCGTAGATCGAATCGAGCGACCGCGTCGCATGCGCCTCCATGCCCACCGCGTCGATGCATTTCTCCGGCCCCTTGCCGTCGGTGATCTCGCCGAGGCGGTCGAGCACGCTCTCGTCGTCGAAGTTGATCGCGATCGCGCCCTGGCCGGCCGCCATCGCGAGGCGCTCGGGCACGTTGTCGATCACCGCCACCTGTTTCGCCCCGAGGATCTGCGCGCTCAGGATGCAGAACTGACCGACGGGCCCCGCCCCCCAGACCACCACGGTATCGGTCGGCTGGATGTCGCAATTGATCGCCGCCTGCCAGCCGGTGGGGAGGATGTCGCCGAGAAAGAGCACCTGCTCGTCCGTGAGCCCTCGCGGCACCTTCACCGGCCCGGCATCGGCCCAGGGGACGCGGACGTATTCCGCCTGCCCGCCGGCATAGCCGCCGGTAATATGCGAATAGCCGTAGAGCCCGGCGGTCGCATGCCCGAAGAGTTTCGCGGCAGTCCCGGCATTGCGGTTCGTCCGCTCGCAGACCGAGAAATTGCCGCGCCGGCACTGGTCGCATTCGCCGCAGATGATGGTGAAGGGAACCACGACCCGGTCACCGATCCGGAGTTTCGAGACCTCGCGCCCGACCTCGACCACCTCGCCCATGAATTCATGGCCGATGATGTCGCCGGATTTCATCCCCGGCATGAAACCGTCGTGGAGATGCAGGTCGGAGCCGCAGATCGCGCAGGCGGTGGTCCTGATGATCGCGTCCTTCGGGTCCTCGATCCCCGGATCCGGGACCGTCTCGCAGCGGACGTCGTTGGCGCCGTGCCAGGTGAGTGCACGCATGGGCCGGGTCCTCTCGCTAGACCGCGCGCCGCCCCCTAGCGGCGCTCCCGGAACGAACCCGGCAGGGCCGCGAATGGTTCCTGAGCCGGCAGCCGACGAGAAAGGCGGCCGAGGCTGGCGGTCTGGCGGCAGGTCGGGAATGGCGGACGGGAGACGCCCAAGCGTGAAAACCTCCTTCTAACCCCTTGATCTCGAATTGTAGACAGAGCCTCCCAACCGCTGATGCCGAGACGCATCCTGCCTCGGCGGGCGGGGAGAAGCCCTGTCTGCCGCTCGCCGCCTCAGCCGACCATCTTCAGACCGAGCCGCAACGCTGCCACCACGGCCGCCGCCAGCACCTGCTGCGGCCGCCCCTCGAACCGGTGCTCCTCCGCCACCGCCGGCTCGCCGCGCAGCGCCGCGCCGATAAAGACGAGGCCCGCGGGCTTGCCCTGGTCCGGACCCGGCCCCGCGACGCCCGTGACCGAGAGCGCGAGGCTCCCGCCTGGAACCCGCGCGAGCGCCCCCTCGGCCATGCCCTTCGCCACATCCGGATGATAGGGCGTCTCCCGCTCGATCAGGGCCCGATCGACGCCGAGCACATCGCATTTCATGTCCGAGCAGTAGGTTGCGATGCTTCCTTCCAGCACCTTCGAGCTTCCCGGCGCTCCGGCGACCGAGGCCCCGAGCATGCCTGCCGTGCAGGATTCGGCGGTGATGAGCCGCAGCCCGCGGCCCGCCAGCGCCTCGACCAGCCGGTGCGCGAGTTCCGGGATCGTCCCCGAGAACGAGGTCAGCGCCTGATCCTCCCGCAGCACCGCCGGCCGGAACAGCCGTGCGTCGAGATCGTCGAGCGCCGCGAAGCGTTCATCGACCGGGTGGTCGAGATGGATCGGATTCACCCGCTTGTACCATGTGGAACCCACCCGCTGGCGCACCGCGGCGAAGGCTTCCCGCGCATGCGTGTCACTGCCGAACTCCAGCACCTCGCCGAGATCTTCCGCCCCGATCCCCGGCCGCCGCCGCAGCGCCGTGATCATCTCGAGGACGAGGATGTCGAACTCGAGATAGCTCGCGCCGATCTGCGCCTCGTCGCCGGGGCTGATGCCGAGCCCGTCGGTCGGTTTCGCGCGCCAAGTGCGCTCCGGCACCCCGACATGGCGGGCCATCCACGGCACTTCCCAGGATTTCAGGAGCGACTGCACCGGCGCGAGATCGCCGACATCGCCGTGGAGCGTCCAGTACCCGGCCGCGAGTTCCGAGAAGTTGTCGGTGCTCGCGACGATACCGCCGAACCGGTGAGCCTGATCGTAGAGCGTCACCATCCTGAGGCGGGCGCGGACATTGCCGCGGCGGGTCCGGTGCGCCTCGTCATTGCCGTCCATGATCCGCGCGTCGAGCGCGCCAAGCCCCGCCACCATGCTGCGATACTGGTCGGTGAGGTCGAGATGGTGATGTTCGAGGCCGAGCGATTCGCAGGCCTCGACACCACGCTCGGTCTCGACCGGGTCCTGCTCGATCGGCAGGGTGAAACCGATCACCCGCCAGCCGGCGCGTTTGAACATGGCGGCGGTCAGCGCACTGTCGACGCCGCCCGACATGCCGAGGACCACGGCACCGACGCCCGCCTGCTCGCGGTAGGCGGCAAGCTCCTCGACAAGCTTCCCGGCCACCCGTTCGAGTTCCGGCTCCGGGAGGAAGGAGCCGCGTTCGATCAGGCCATCGAGACGGCGGTCGAACCAGGGCGACAGGCCGGCATCCGCCCGCCGCGAGAGGTCAAGGATCTCCGATTTCAACGACATCATCTGCCTCCTGGTCCTGATCGGGCTGCCCCGATGCCCTCCGGCCGCCGCCAACGATCCGCCGGGGAGGCGGGTTCCGGAGCCTGCGGCAGCCGCGTGATTCGCGCGGCTGCCCGGATCAGCCGGGGCTGCCGCCGTGCCAGCGCGACGAGCGGGCGGTGGAGCGCGGGATAGTCGATCAATGCCTGCAGCGCCATCGCCGGCCGCATCTGCCGCGCCGCCCGGCGCCGGAAGGCGCGGATACAGGCGGCGGACGGAATGCCCGCGAGCAACGCCTCGGCGGCGGCACCGCCGCTCGCAAGCGCAAGCGCGATCCCGTCGCCGGTGAAGGAAGCGGTGACTGCCGCCTGGTCGCCGACCGGCCAGAGGCGATCGGGCAGGCCCTCCGCCTCGCGCAGATGGCCATAAGGTACTCGCGCGATCGCGACCGGGCGCGACCAGAGCGGCCGGGCGTCGTCGATCATCGCGGCGAAGGCGGCATTGGCATCGGCGATACCGTCCAGGAACCTGCCGAAATCGGCTCCCACACGCGCGAACGCGTCCCGGTCGAGCGTGATGCAGAGGTTCGTGACGTCCGCCTCGACCGGCTGGAGACCGGCGCAGCCGCCGGGAAAGAGATGAAGCTCGATCGCGCGGCCGAGCCGCGCCGCCGCTTCCGGCGCGAGCCGGAGGTGCATCTTGAGCCCGAGCATGCCCCGGCGCCCGCGCCACCGCGTCTCCCGCGCGCGCGGCCCGAGATCATGCTTGCCGGTGGCGAGAATCGCGTCGGCGGCATCGACGGTCGCGCCGTCTGCGAGGCGGATCGAGATCCGCCCCTTTCCGGCATGGACGCTCCTGACGGCCGTGCCCATCCGGAGACGGGCGCCGGCCCGCCCCGCCTCGCGCAGGAGTGCCGCATCGAGCGCCCGCCGCGACAGGCCCGCGGCCGGAAACGGCAGCGCCGCCTCCGCCACGAGATTGCCCGCGGAGAGGCGGATCGTCGCCAGGGGAACCGCCCCCAGCCCCGCCGCGTCGATCCCCAGACCCCGCAGCGCCGCGAGCGCCTCGCCGCTCACGAACTCGCCGCAGAGCTTGTGCGTGGCCGCCGGACTCCGCTCGATGAGGAGGACGTCGCGACCGGCCCGCGCGAGACGGATCGCCGCCGCCGCCCCGGCCGGGCCGCCGCCGATCACGGCGATTTCCGCCCGCTCCGCGGTCACGGCCGCGTCCCCACGCCCCAGCGGAAGGGCATGTACCAGCGGATCTCCACCCGGCTGCGGTCGATGCCAGCCGCGGCCAGTGCCGTCTCCCAGTCGGCGCGGACGAAGCTGCGCCGCACCGAGACCGGCCCGTCGCTGACGACGAAACGGTGGAGCCGCACCGCCTTTCCCAGCAATTGCAGGAAACGCTCAGGCACCGGGTGCCGGTGCAGGTCGTTCACGAACCAGCCGATCCGGGCGGTTGCCTCCATCCAGCCGAGGAAGCGCACGAGGTCGGCATCCGCGAGGTGATGGGCGAGGTGCGAACTGATGATGACGTCCGGCGCGCATTCCGCCCCGGCGTCCATCGCATCTCCGACGCGCCAGGTGATCGGCAGCGCCGGATCAGTCGCCCGCCTGGCCGCACGGCAGGCATCGGGATTGAGATCGACGCCCTCGAGCCGCATCGCCATCCCGCGCGCTTCCCCCCAGCGTGCAATGCGGCGCAGCATGTCGCCACCGCCGCAGCCGACATCGAGGACCGAGAGCGCCTGCCGGCCCCGCGCGATCCGGCCGAGCCAGCCGAGGACCGGCCGCTGCGCGAGGCCGAGCGCGGTCAGCCATTCGAGATCCGCAAGCGCCCGCGCGAGATCCTCGGGCGTGACCCGCTCCGTATCCATCCGCTCGCTCTCGCGGCTGCGGCCCGGAAGCAGGATGCCCGTCACGCGGCGAGCCCATGGAACGCCATGCTCTCGATGCTGAGGCCCGGCCCGAAGCCGAAGGCAAGGCCCGGGCCGTCGCGCCGCGCGGCGAGCATGCGGCCGAGGACGAAGAGGATGGTGGCGGATGACATGTTGCCGAAATCGCGCAGCACGGAACGCGAGGGAGCGAGCGCGGTTTCGCCAAGTTCCAGCGATGCCTCGACCGCGTCGAGGATCGAGCGGCCGCCGGGATGGACCGCCCAGGCGGCGATCTCGTCCAGCGGGCGCTGGCCGCTCAGCGCGGCGACATGCGCAGGCAGATTGCGGGAGAGCGCGGCCGGCACTTCGCCCGAGAGGCGCATCTCGAACCCCGAACCGCCGATCCGCCAGGTGATGAGATCCGCCCCCTCCGGCAGCACCGCCGAGGCGAAGCGGTCGAGGCGCATGCCCCGGCGCTCCCGCGAGACGAGCGCCGCCGCGCCCCCATCCGCAAAGATGAGGAAGGACAGGGACTGTTCGAGATCCGACGTCTCCTGAAGATGAAGCGTGCAGAGTTCGAGGCTGAGGACGAGGACCCGCGCCCGCGGCTCGGACCGGACGATGTGGCGGGCAAGCTTCAACCCGTTGAAGGCGGCGTTGCAACCCATGAAACCGACGAGCGTGCGCTCGATCGCAGGATCGAGACCGAGCCGGTCGATCAGGAGGGCATCGAGCCCGGGCGCGGCGAAACCGGTGCAGCAGGTGACGATCAGGTGGCTGAGCCCGGCCTTCCAGCCCGGACCTTCGTCGGCGGCGAGGGCCTCGATCGCGGCGAGGGCGAGCGGCAGGGCGTATGCCTCGAAGGCCGCCATCCGTGCCGCGGTCCCGGGAAAGGCGCCACGGCGATAGAAGCCGCCGGTATCCAGCCCGTCGCTGTTGCCGTCCGGTTCGAGGACCGAATAGCGATGCGCGATCCCGGAGCGGCCGACCATGCGGCTGAACAGACGGCGGTCGCGCGGGGTGGCGAGCATCGAGGGCGCGTAGTCGATGAACTTCGCATGGACGTCATGCGGCGGCGCCGCCGTTCCGATCGCATTCAGCCAGATGCCTGCGGCGCGCTCCTGCGCAAGGGTCATCGCATGTGGGTCCTTTGACCGGGAAACGCCGCCGGACAGTGCTTGTTCCCATCCTGCCTGGGCGCGGTTACCTGGTCAGGATCGCGTAGAGGAACCGCAGGCTGACCAGAGCAAGGAAGAGGCCGAAGGCGAATTCGAGCCGGCGGCGGCTGAGCGCGTGCGCGATCCGGACGCCGATGCCGGTGGTGAGCACGGTGGTCGGCGCGAAGAGGAGAAGCCCGAGGAAGGACACGTAGCCGATCGCGTCGGGCGGAAGGTCCGGCTGGCCGAGCCCCGCGAGCATGTAGCCGATCGCGCCGGGGATCGAGACCAGCACGCCGATGCCGGCCGATGTCGCCACCGCGTTGTGGATGAGCCGGCCGTGCATGGTCATGATGATGTTCGCGACCTGGCCGCCGCCGATCCCCATCAGTGACGAGGCGAGGCCGATGACCGCGCCACAGGCCCTGAGCCCCGTCCCGCCCGGCAGGTCGTCCGCGATGTTCCACCGGCTGCCGGAGAGGAGCTTGACGGCGTTCACTCCGGCGACAACCACGAACACGCCCTGGAAGACCGCGGGCGGTGCAAAGCGGGCAAGCGCAGCGCCGATCACGACACCAAGGACGACGGGGACCGCCCACGCACGCAGAAGCGCACGGTCGACCGCGCCACGCGCGAGATGCCCGCGATAGGAGCGGATCGACGTCGGCACGATGACCGCGAGCGAGGTGCCGACCGCGAGCGGCATCGCGCTCGCCTCCGGGATGGCAAGGAGGCGGAAGACCTCGAAGAGGACAGGCACCATCAGTGCGCCGCCTCCGACTCCGAAGACGCCGGCGAGGATGCCTGTCGCGGCGCCGGAGACGAGGAGCAGGAGCGCGACGAGGAGAAATTCCGGCGACATGATGTCCATGGTTATCCTTCTCGTTGTCCCTCGTGCCGCCAGAGGTGCGCGGCCCGTTTCCGGGGATGGGGCCGGCGGACGCGAAGCCCGTTCCCACCGGCCGCAGGCTCAAGGGAGGATCGCGGTGCGGTAGAGGCGGATCCGCAGCTTGCCATGCGGCACCGGCGGCCCGGGGTCGAGGAAGGAAAGCCCGGTCGCCGCGGCGAGCGCCGGTTCGCTGGTGATGATCCCGGCGCGCCAGCCGGCGAACCGCTCTCCCAGCACCCGGCCGAGTGTCGCGTAGAGCGCGCGCAACTCGCTCGTCTCACCGATGCGCCCACCATAGGGCGGGTTGACGAGAACAAGGCCGCACGGGCCTTCGGGGGGCGTGAAGGCCGCGATCGGCTGGCACCGGAAAGCGACGAGGTCGGCGATCCCGGCGCGCCCGGCATTGGCGCGGCTCGCCATCACCGCACCGGCATCGCGGTCGAACCCGGTGAAGCGGAAACCCGGATCGCGCGTCTCCGCTTCAGCCTTCAGCGCCGCCCAGTGATCGGGATCGAACCCCGGCAGGGTTTCGAAAGCGAAGCCGCGCCCGCGCCCCGGATCGAGCCCGGCCGCGATCTCCGCGGCCTCGAGCGGGATCGTGCCCGAACCGCACATCGGATCGAGGACCGGCTCGCTCCCGCGATAGCCGCAGGCACGCAGGAAGAGCGCCGCGAGGGTCTCGCGCAGGGGCGCCTTGCCGACCGCCTGTTTGGCGCCGCGCCGGTGCAGGGGCGCGCCCGAGGTATCGAGGCTGATCGTGCAGAAATCCTCGACGATCCGCACGAGGATGCGCACCGGCGCGGCGGGCGTAATCGCTGCCCCCGTCGCTTCGCGGATCGCACGCGCGACCCGCTCGGCCGCAGCCCGGCCATGCCAGATCCGCGAGCGCTCGCTCGTCGCGTCGACCCGCACTGCGGCCGCCCTGCCGAGCACCGAGTGCCAGTCGAGCCTCCGCGCCCGCTTGTCGAGTTGCGCCAGGTGCACGGCATGAAAGCCGCCAAGCCGGACCAGCACCCGCCCTGCCCCGCGCAGCCGCAGATTGGCGCGCCACACGTCCGGCCATGATCCGTATGTCAGGACCCCTCCCGGCACCGGCTCCGGATCGGGAAATCCTGCCTCGCGCGCCTCCCCGGCCAGAAGCGGCTCGAGCCCGGGCGTTGCTGCCAGAAAGATCTCGAACCCGCCCATTCGAGCATCTCTCGCCAGCACTGCCCGCTCTCCTGTCTGTGTGTGCGCTCTCTACCGCAAGCGAGAACGAATTCCAGAGAATCTCGCAGTGCAGAACTCCAGAAAGCACTTGCCGGCTGCCCGCTGGCAAGGAAGCCTTCGTTGAAGGCGGCCTCGGCGTCGAACAGGTCAAGAGACAACTTTTTCCCTCCGCACCGAAGGTCCGCGCCGGGCGGCGGCAGCTTCCCGAAGCGCCGGGCTTCGGCGTCGAGCGCATCTTCACCCCGGCCTGCATCAATCGCCGCCGCGCCGGTGACGTCGAACGCCCCGCCTCATCCCCCGAGCCCGCTTCCGGACCGCCATGATCAAGCTGATGGCTCACAGGATCGCCCGCTGCAGGGCTTTCGCGTCAGGCTCTTGCCATGGACGCTACCGCAGGGCGGTCTTCACCTCGACCTGCGCGAAGCGGAAGATCCCCGTCTCGAGAAAGCTCTCCAGCATCGACTGACAGGGCTCGATTTCGAGATCGTTCGCCCGCAGCCAGTCGTCATCGTAATAGGTGCTGGTATAACGCTCGCCGCTATCGCAGATCAGCGACACGAGCGAGCCTTCCTCGCCCGCCTCGATCATGTTGGCGGCCACCCAGCAGAGCGCGAAGAAGTTGGTGCCGGTCGAACCGCCGACCCGCCGGAACAGCCTGTCGGACAGGACCCGCATCGCCGCGATCGAGGCGGCATCGGGAATCTTGATCATGTAGTCGATCACTTCCGGCACGAAGGAGGGTTCGACGCGGGGCCGGCCGATGCCCTCTATTCGCGACCCGATGCAGGAGCGTGTCCCGCGATCACCGCTCCGATAGGCGTCGAAGAAGGCCGAATGCTCCACATCGGCGACGCAAAGGCGGGTATCGAAGTTGCGGTACCGGATATACCGGCCAAGCGTGGCGGCGGTCCCGCCAGTGCCCGCGCTCATGACGATCCAGCGCGGGACCGGATGGGTCTCCCCCGCCATCTGGCTGAAGATGCTCTCGGCGATATTGTTGTTGCCGCGCCAGTCGGTCGCCCGCTCGGCATAGGTGAACTGGTCGAGATAGTAGCCGCCGGATTCGTGCGCGAGATGCGCGGCAGCGTCGTAGATCTCGTCCGGAGAACTCACGAAGTGGCAGCGCCCGCCGAACCGCTCGATGGCTTCGATCTTCTGCTGGCTGGTGGCTCTCGGCACGACGGCAATGAAGTCCAGGCCGAGCAGATTGGCGAAATATGCTTCGCTGACGGCGGTCGAGCCCGAGGATGCCTCGACGAGCGTCGTGCCTTCGCGGATACGGCCGTTGCAGATGCCATAGAGGAACAGCGAGCGGGCCAGCCGATGCTTGAGGCTCCCGGTCGGGTGGGTCGACTCGTCCTTGAGATAGACCGAGATGCCCTTCAGGCCGGGAAAGATCGGGTTGACGAGATGCGTGTCGGCGGAGCGCCGGCCATCGCCCTGCAGAATGGTGATCGCGCGCCGCGTCCATTCCCGGTCCGGACAGGGTGGCAATCCGGTTTCTTCCCGACGACCGGGATTCGATGACAGGTCGTGCATGATGCTTCTCTTCGGTAGTCGGTCGGGGACTTCGAAACGTTTGCCGGTGGAACCCGTCATTCACGGTCACATGCCTTGCTGACGGCCGGAAGCCTGATTCGGACTGATGTCCTTCTCCATCCAGGCCGCTCCGGGATCATCGGGCCGATGCGGCGAAAAATCCGGCCTATGCCGATCATCAGCGGCAGTGCGGCCGGACTCCAGTGGGAACCCACCCGTTCCCTGCAACGGATCGGTTCAAGGATTCGCAGGGGCCGCTCTCCTGGAGCGCTTTCCGATCCGGTTGCCTCGGACCGGGCGCTCTGTCTTGCCGACTGGGCGTGATTTCCAGGTCGGCCGGTGAGGCCACCTGCTTCGCAATCGTTCCAGGTGCGCGAGAAGGCCATGAGCGCCTTCGTGCATCCTCCAGATAATCGTCACCGCTGCCTGACGTTCGGATCCGAATCCTCCGCGACAGGGGGCCGTTCTCCCGGATGTCCCCGATCGGCGCGTCATTCGAACATCTTCGGTATCAGGTCAGGGCACGCACCCCCTGACAAGCGGGCGATACTGATGCCAATGCGAACGGAACATCTCCCGGTCACCGGTATCCTGGCGCAGGCATGGGATCCGCGGTCGAAGACTCCCAGTCCGGCTCGAATGCCAGCACCTCGGTCCCGCCCGGAATTCCCGGATTGAAGAGTTTATTATGCGCGATCGTCGCCTGATAAAGCGGATTGTGCGTCGCCAGGCGCCATACCTTGCAGGTCAAGTCGAAGCTTTGCGCGAACGCGTCGAAGACCAGCCGCACCCGCTCGGCTTCGCGGAGTGCTGCCGCGCCGGGCGAGCCCGGCGGAAACGTCGCGGTCAGCATGTCCGAGAACTCGCGCGGCTTCTGATAATAGGCTGCAGACAGGAACTGGATCGCCTGGTCGCGGCGCTGCGCCGGATCATTGGTCTTGGCGCTCATGTGAGAGAGTTCGGGCGTGACCGCATAGCCCGGGGCCTTGTTGAGGATGGTGATGATATGGCCGAGCGGCTCGACATCGTCACGCAGGAAGACGGCGGGGGTAACCGCCTCGTCCGGACGTCCGGCATTGTCGCGCATCGCCATCTGCCGCACCCGGCACTGCCATCGCAGGAACGCATCCCGCAGCGGATGGGGCTCCGGGTTTATGCCGAGCTGCTGCCTGATGCTTGTGATGCCCGGTCCCATGGCTGGTCTCCTTTCAGTGGTGGGCCGCCCCGGTTCTCCGGGGCGGATTGTCATCCCCGGGTCAGAGATGGAAGATCTGGTTTGCCACGATCACGACCAGAACGCCGAGGGCAAGTGCCAGGTAGGGCTTCACTCCTGCCCGCTTCACGCTCAGATCCCGCGAGCTGATGTGCAGGTCGTCGAGCATCTCCTGCGGGAACCGGCCCTTGTCCTGGATATAGTGCCGGTAGGCGAAGACCGGCAGGATAAACGCCGCAGCGATGACGCCCGACATCAGCGTTCCTTCGCCCCACACGTTGGCTCCGGCACCGAGCAGCATCGCGTTGACGAAGCTCAAGCAGACTCCCACCACCATGATCGGCGTCGGGCACCGCCAGGGACGCGGCGTTTCGGCGTTGTCGATCCGGTGAATCCAGCCCGAGTTGAGGTTGAGGAAGTTGAAGATCAGGTAGCAGCAGTTCGACACCGCCAGGACGAAGAGATAGTCCGACATCATCAGCAGGATCAGGTTGAAGCCCAGATCCGTCCACATCGCGCTCGTCGGCGCGCCGTGGCTGTTGGCACGCGAGAGGAAGCGCGGCAGCCAGCCGTCCACCCCGCCCTGGTAGAGCGTCCGTGACGATCCCGCCATCGAGGTCATCACCGCGAGCAGTGTCGCGAGGATCAGCATCACCACCATCAAGGCAAAGATGATCGGACCGCCGCCCACCATCGCCGCCATGACGCCGGCCACCGCCGAGCCATCGACGATTCCCTCCTGCAGCATGCCCTCGACCCCGAGGACACCCTGGAAGGTGAGCGGAACCAGGGTATAGATGACGATGCAGAGCAGACCTGCGGACAGGATTGCGCGGCTGGTGTCGACGGCGGGATTCTGGAACTCGGAGGTGTAGCAGATCGCCGTCTCGAAAGCGTAGGCAGACCAGGCCGCGATGAAAAGGCCGCCCATGAACAGGGTCCAGCCGGGAATGTCCCACACGCCCTCTGTCACACTTCCGTCCTCGGCGAAGGCGAGCGGCTTCAACGGCAGCAGGTTCGAGGTGACCACGTCTCCGGTCACAAGAGGCACGATGCCCACGATCAGCAGCGGAATGACGACCGCAAGGCCCATGACCATCTGGAACCGCGCGGCCCGCAGGATGCCGCCATGCTGGATGCTGAAGACCACCAGCAGGATCGCCGCCCCGAGCAGGAACGTCGCGTTGATCCGCAGCGTCAGGCCCTGTTTCAGGGCATCAAGATTGAACAGGGTGATTTCCCAGGTCCGAACCGCGGAGTCCGGATCGAAGAAGACGGTAAGGATATAGCCTGCCGCCAGACCGCCTCCGATGGCGAGAACCGGGGTCCATGCCAGCCAGTTGCACCAGACCGACAGCGGCGCAATGATTCGTGCGTAGCGGACCCATGCCGCGGCCCCGTAGACCGAGGCACCGCCGCTCTTCGAGGGGAACAGCCCGGCGATTTCGGCATAGATGAACGACTGGATGAAACCGAAGCTGACCGAAATGATCCAGATCGCCCAGGATGGATTGCCGATGGTCGCTGCAATCCCGCCGATAGAGAACAGGACCAGGGCTGGCACCCCGCTCGCCAGCCAGAAGGCTTGCGGCCATCGGATGGCGCGGTGCAGCGTATGCGCCGATGAGTCCGTCGCTGCGAAGTCGATACGATCCGTAGACATTCTTCCTCCCTTGCCCCTTTCGGGTTATTTGGATTGTTGGCTGTTTCCCTGTGCATCCTGCACGGGAGCAGGATGAGGCGGGCCACGGTTCATGCCGTGAATGCGGACCGCAGGCGGCCGGAACGGTTCACGGTCGTGCTCGGCATGGGGGTCGGAGCGCGCGCCGGTCCCGGCAGTGGCCTCGGACCGGGAATCGACGATCGGCCACCGGCCCCGATTCTCCGCGGAAGCCGGCCCAATGACGCGAGGGAAAACCAGGAAGCGGGTATACCCGAACACCCGTGCCCGGTTCGGCGGGCGCCGGTACGGCGCGCCGGCACGACGGATACACGGAACAGGTCCGTCGCCCGCAGTCGAGGCGATTTCCGTCCCCACCCTGTGATCGACTGAAGGAGCGCGTCGCATCTCCAGGACGGGATGCTCTTTTTCGGGTTTGAAAGGCGGTCTCACCGCCACGTCCTCCGGAGCAGGATTGTGGCCGTACTCCGGCAGAGACGGAAGCGCTGCGCCCGCCTTGTCAGGCATTGCCGTCGGTTCCGGAACCGGCCCGAGATCGGGTACGGATTGCATCCGGGGCTGATGGCCGTCTCAAGCGGGCGCAGCATGAATCAGAACTTCATGTACGCCTTTCTCAGCATGACCAGCGGGTGCCGGTCAGACATCTGGTACTTGATCAGGAACTCGCGGGCGATCATGTCGCGATCCTGCTGGTTATCCGGCAGAGCAATGCTGTCGGGCACCCGGACCCAGCTGTTGTTGTTGCGATCGAATACCGCCGGCTTGCCATCCTCGTAGCCCATGTGGATGTCTTCGAGCCAGTTGAGGTCATCCCAGCCCATGACCTCCATGTACTTCTTCAGGAAGGGCGTCAGGCGATCATAATCGGGCACCAGGTTCACATCGTAGCGGTAGCCGATGTGCTGGCCGATCTCCTTCTCGCGTTCGGACCCGAGCCCTTCCGCATCCTTCACGAACTGGTCGACGCCCTTGATCTCGGAGCCACGGTAGTGTGTTCCTGACATGCTCCCCTCCTCAAAGGTGGTGGTAGTCGGCAACGCCGACCGTGTGGTTGGTTCCTGCCAATGGCACTGCGGCCATCGCGCTCGCCTCCATGGTCAGGGCGGCAAGATCCTCGGGCTCGAGGCTGTGGATGTTCGTCTTGCCGCAGGCGCGGGCAAAAAGCTGCGCCTCGATCGTCAGGGTATGCAGGAAGTTGTAGACCCGCTCGGCTGCCGCATCGGGGTCGAGCCGCGCACGCAGTTTCGGGTCCTGCGTCGCCACGCCAACCGGGCAGCGGCCCGTGTGGCAGTGGTAGCAGTAGCCGGCTTCGGCGCCGATCTCCTCCGGGAAGTTGGCCTCGGGGATATTCTTGTTGCAGTTCAGCGCCATCATCATCGAGTGCCCGACCGCGATCGCGTCCGCCCCGAGCGCAATCGCCTTCGCGACATCGGCGCCGTTGCGGATGCCGCCCGCGTAGACGAGGCTGATCTCTCCGCGCTTGCCCAGGTCGTCGATCGCCCGACGCGCCTGGCGGATCGCGGCCATGCCGGGCACGCCAGTGTCCTCGGTAGCGAGATGCGGACCGGCGCCCGTGCTTCCTTCCATCCCGTCGATATAGATCGAGTCAGGATCGCACTTCACCGCCATCCGCACGTCATCGTAAACGCGCGCCGCGCCGAGCTTGAGCTGGATCGGGATCTGCCAGTCCGTCGCCTCGCGGATTTCGTTGATCTTGAGCGCGAGGTCGTCGGGACCGAGCCAGTCCGGATGCCGGGCGGGCGAGCGCTGGTCGATGCCCGCGGGCAGGCTGCGCATCTCCGCCACCTGGTCGGTGACCTTCTGGCCCATCAGGTGCCCGCCGAGCCCCACCTTGCAGCCCTGGCCGATGAAGAACTCGCAGCCGTCAGCCAGCACGAGATGGTGCGGGTTGAAGCCGTAACGCGACTGGATGCACTGATAGAACCACTTGGAGCTGTAGCGGCGCTCATCGGGAATCATGCCCCCTTCGCCCGAGCAGGTGGCGGTTCCGGCCATGGTGGCGCCACGGGCGAGCGCGGTCTTGGCCTCGTAACTCAATGCCCCGAAGCTCATCCCGGTGACATAGACCGGGATGTCGAGTTCCAGCGGCCGCTTGGCGCGCGGACCGATCACGGTCTTGGTCTCGCACTTCTCGCGGTAACCCTCGATGACGAACCGGGTCAGCGTCCCGGGCAGGAAGGTCAGATCATCCCAGTGCGGGATCTTCTTGAACAGCGAGAAGCCCCGCATCCGGTACCGGCCGAGTTCGGCCTTGATGTGGATGTCGTCAATGACATGCGGGGGAAAGACGAACGAGTTGCCGAGCCGGTAGACATCCCGTTCCGTCTTGACCTGCGCGGCAGGCAAATCTCCATCAGCCATAGTGGTGTCCTCTTGTCTGCCGTCAGAGAATGAGCTTCTTCTCGGTCGGCTCGAGATTGTCGTAGTTCCAGAGCTGCTTGCCAGCGACGACCTTGGTGAAGTGATCGACACCCTTTTCCGGAGCCAGCCCGTACTGGGTGAGCTTGCGCGTCAGCCACTTGCGGTCGAGCTCCGTCAGCTCGGCCTCCACGGCATCAACACCGAGCGACTTGATCGCGCCACCGACGTAGATCGTGCCGTCGTACATCGAGTCGCCCAGGTTCTTCCCGGCATTGCCGCAGACCACCATTCGGCCGCGCTGCATCATGAACCCCGAGAGCGCGCCGGTATCGCCGCCGACGATGATCGTTCCGCCCTTCATGTCGATGCCGGTCCGCGAACCCACCGAGCCCTTGCAAACCAGGTCGCCTCCACGCATCGCGGAACCGAAGGTCGAGCCGGCATTCTTCTCGATAACGATCGTGCCCGACAGCATGTTCTCGCCACACGACCAGCCAACCCGGCCGCGGATGCGGACGTTCGGACCGTCGATCAAGCCAACGGCGAAGTAACCGCAGGACCCTTCGATGATCAGGTTCAGCCGGTTCAGGATGCCGACGCCGATGCCGTGCTTGCCGCGCGGGTTCTTCAGAACGATGCTGCCGTAGCCTTCCCGCATCACCTCGCGCAGCTTCCGGTTCACCTCCGTGGTGTCCATGTTGTCGGTGTCGATCTCGGTGCGCTTGTTGAAATCGACTTCTGCGCTCCAGGGATAGGTGAAACGCTCGGTAGCACCGGGATCGAACTCGACATACATGGTCCGGCCATGGAGCTGGTCGGTCGTCATGCCAAGCGCTTTCACCCGCTCGTCCTGCGTCATCGCGCGCAGTTCGGCGTCGCTCGGGATCTTGCGCCCACCGGCGGTTGCCGCCTCGCGCGAGGCCTCCATCGTGCTCACGCCTGCCATACCCGCACCTCCTCGTCGTAGGGATCGTACGTGTCGATTTCCTCGGGAAGAATCGCCCGGATCGCCACTTCTTCGGACGCCAGCGCGATCAGGTCGTCGCTCTCGTAGAGAACCAGCGGTTTCGCGGCCATCGTGTCCTTGGCCATGCCAAGCTGGTCTTTCGTCGCGACGAGATAGGTGAACACGCCGTCGATCTCGCTGATGGACTTCCGCAACGAATCCTCGAGGCTGATCCCGTTGGCGAGATCGTGTCCGACATAGACCGCCAGGAGTTCGCTGTCGCAGTTCGACTGGAACCGGTGGCCCTTGCGCTCCAACTGGCGACGCAGCGTCCAGTAGTTGGTGATCTGACCGTTATGCACGACCGAGACGTCGTTGTAGGGGAAGGCCCAGAACGGGTGGGCGGACTTGATGTCGACATCGGATTCGGTCGCCATCCGGGTGTGGCCGATGCCGTGCGTGCCCGAGAACTCCTTCAGGCCATAGGCGTCCGACACGACCGTGGCGTCGCCGAGGTCCTTGACGAGTTCGAGCGAGTTGCCGAGCGACAGGATCTCGACACCCTCGATCTCCTCGACATGCTCGGCCAGGTCGGCGGTGTCGCCTTCATGGGCCATCACGTAGCGCAGCGCATGGGGACGCACCCGCTCCTTCGACTTCACGTTCACACCGTGCTGCTTCAGGATGGAATCGACCTTCTCGATCCGGCCATCGAGCAGATCCCTGACGCCGCTGCCTCTCACCATGTCCTGGGCCTCGGCGATCTTGAGGCGCATGATGTAATCTTCAGGATTCCCAGCGCCGTAGACGGCATAGCCGGTGCTGTCCGGCCCACGGTGCTTCAGCGCCTGAAGCATCGAGGTCATCTGTCCCCCGATATTGGCGCTCTTGCCTCTATGAATTACTCCGGCAATTCCGCACATCTGATGCGTATCTCCCTTCGGGAAAAAGGAAGGCGGCAGGAGTGTGCCCGCCGCCAGGAAGGTCAGGGCAGGTACTCCATGTACGTGTCCTTGTCCCAATCGGTGACGGTGGCCATGAACCGGGCCCACTCGTCGCTCTTGTATTCGTCGTAGAGACGGAACATTTCGCCCGGCATGCCGCGCTTGACGACTTCATCGTTACGCAGTGCCTCGAGCGCTTCGCCAAGGCTCATCGGCAGGCGCGTGACCTCCTTGCCGGCCTCCATCGCCTCGTAGATGTTGCGCTCCTCCGGCGCACCGGGGTCGAGGTCGTTTTCGAGCCCGTCGTCTGCCGCCGCGAGGATCGTCGACGCCATCAGATACGGATTCACCATCGAGTCGACGGAACGGTATTCGAACCGGCCCGGCGCCGAGACGCGCAGGCCCGTCGTGCGGTTCTGGAAGCCCCAGTCGGAGAAGATCGGCGCCCAGAAGCCGGTGTCCCAGAGTCGGCGATAGGAGTTGACCGTCGAGCAGCCGATCGCGGTCAGGGCCTGCAGGTGATGCACGATGCCGCCGATCGCCTTCAGCCCCTCCTTGCCCGGCATCTGCGGGTCGTCCGTATCCGGCATGAAGGTATTCTCGCCGTCCCGGACATACATGTAATTTTCTTCCGAACCCGGAAGCCTGTCCGGATCGTTCCCGCACTTCACGAAGTGATCCTCGCCGCCGCGCCAGAGACTCATGTTGTGATGGCAGCCCGAGGCCGAAACGCCCATGAACGGCTTGGTCATGAAACAGGCGAAGATGCCCTGCTCGCGCGCGACCTGCGTGCAGATCTGGCGGTAGGTCGTCAGACGATCGGCGTTGCGCAGGACGTCGTCGTACATCCAGTTGAGTTCAAGCTGGCCCGGAGCATCCTCATGGTCGCCCTGGACCATGTCGAGGCCCATCTTGCGGGCATAGCGGATGACCTGGAGCGAGACCGGCCGCAGCGATTCGAACTGCGAGATGTGATAGCAGTTGGGATCGGAAACCCCGTCCCTCGGCTTGCCGTTCTCGTCGAACTTCAGCCACATCATCTCGGGCTCGGTCCCCATCCGGAGCCGCATCCCGTGCTTCTTGTGGAACTCGTCGTGCAGGCGGCGCAGGTTTCCACGGCAATCCGCAGTCAGATAGGCGCCTGGATTCTCCTTCTCCTCGCGATTGCGGAAGAGCGTGCAGTAGAAACGGCCGATCTCCGGCGCCCAGGGCAGCTGCATGAAGGTCTCGGGCTCGGGAATGCCTATGAGTTCGGCCGCCTCGGGACCATAACCCAGATACTCGCCGCCACGGTTGAGGAAGAGGTTCATCGTCGCGCCGTAGACGAGCTGGAAACCCTTCTTGGCGATGTTTTCCCAATGGTCGGCCGGGATGCCCTTGCCCATGATCCGGCCGGTCACCGAGACGAACTGGAGGTAAAGATACTCGATCCCCAGTTCGTCGATCTTCTTGCGAACTTCCTTGATCTTGGCGTCGCGACCTTCGGCCTCGACAAACGCATCGAGATCAGTCGGCCCCTTCATGCGCCTGGGGGACTTCAAAGCAGTCGAATTCTTTTCTGCCACGCTTTGCAGCATCCGTGGTTCCTCCCTGTTGGTGTCGGTCATCGTCCCGGACTGCCTCAGCTCCACGGATAGGGGCTGTTCGAGACGGGATGCAGATCGCCCTTTTCGAAACGGGCGAACCGGAAAGGCTCCAGAAGCTCCTGCCTGGCGCCCAGGACTTCATCGGCGATCAGGTGACCGACGCCGATCATCTTCCAGCCGTGATTGCTGTCGGCGATCACGGTCGCATTCTCGTGGAAATGATCGAACACCGGGAAGCTGTCGGCGGTGAAGCAGCCGATACCCCCCGACGGCTCATGGTGATATTTCGCCATCTGCCCCTCGTAACGCTTCTGGCAATGCGCCAGGGCCGAGACCCACATGTGAGCGAACCTGGGGGAGGCGACGAACTCCGGGCTTGCCGGCCCATAGGGATCGACCTGCACCTCGTCGGCCGGCTTCCTGACCTCGTAAGGCGAGGCGCCGCCCTGGATGCCACCGAAGTGCCAGTCGGGCTTGTAATAGATGCCCCACATCTCGTCGGTGATGAGCGAGCCGTCGACAGTCGACATCAGCGGTGCGTCGGTATCGACATGGACCACCGGCGGGATAGAGCCGTCGTTGGCGCGACCCACGTCAGGATCGAGCAGCAGAACGCCTTCCTCGAGCTGCCAGTAGCGCCACATGTCGACGTCATTGCGGCTCTTGCCGTCATACCCCTTGACGGTGATCCTGGCCGGCAGGCCCAGCATCCTCCAGAAGTCGCGGACCCAGGGCCCCGCCCCGAAGATCACCCGCTCGCAACCGATACGGCCCTTGCTCGTCTCCACAGCCCGGATCGCATTCGAGCCACTTTCGGATTCGAGACCCGTGACCTCGACACCGGTCATGATCCGGACACCGAGCTTCTCGACCTTGTCGGCGAGGGCGTACATGGTGCGGGTCTGGTTCGAGTATCCGCCGCGCTTCTCGTGCAGCACGCTGGTGATGCCCTGCGCCTGCCAGTCCTCGAAGATGCCGCGCATGTACTTCGTCGAAGCGTCTTCACCCTCGATGAAGACGCTCTCGTAGCCGATCTCCTGCTGCTGGGCGAAGATCGTGCCGACGTCATCGCGCATCGATTCGCAGCTGATCTGCAGATAGCCGACCGGGTGATACGCGAGCTCCGCCGGATTCGACTCCCAGACATCGACCGAGTGCGCCATCAGCCGGCGCATCGCCGGCTGGAAGTAGTTGTTCCGGACCACGCCACAGGCGACGCCGGACGCGCCCGCAGCGACACCGGCCTTGTCGAGGATTATGATCCTGCCCTCGGCCTCCTCACCGCGCTCTTTCAGGCGCTCCGCGAGCTTCCACGCCGTCGTCATGCCGTGAATTCCGGCACCGACGATGACGTAATCTACGTGTTCGGGAAAGGCCATGCGTCTTTCAGTGCTCCCTGCCAGCAAGTCGTCCGCGGCGGGCCATCTCCGCCTTCACGAAGGATGACCAGAGGCGATCCAAAAAACAACCTCTATTATTCCAAAACTCTGGACTTATGCGACAAGTGGTGCATACCTGGAGTAGAAGTGGATCAGTTTATGGATCGGGCAATGGACAAGATGGGATCAGCGGAGATCGCGGCACACATGAGGCGCGAGATCGTCAAGGGCACCTACCTCCTGCACGATCGGTTGCCCGCTTCCCGGGTCCTCGCGGAGCGATTCGGCGTCGCGCGCAACACCCTGCGCGACGCGCTCCAGCGGCTCGAGGTCGAGGGATTGCTGCACACCCGTCCCGGCAGCGGGACCTATATTACCTATCAGCGGAAAGATATCGGCGCCGATGCGGTGGCCCATGCCGGGCCGCTGGAACTCGTGGATGCCCGCTTCGCGCTCGAGCCGCACATCTGCCGGCTCTGCGTGCTGCATGGCCGGCGCGAGGATTTCGACGAGCTCGAGACGCTGTGCGACCGGATGGAAATGACCCTGGACGATCCGACCGCCTTCTCGGAGCACGATACCGAGTTCCACACCGGCCTCGCCACCGCTACCCGCAACAACCTTCTGGTCTGGATGATCCGCCAGATCAATGCAGTCCGTTCGCGCGACGAGTGGACGCGGATGACATTGATGACGCTCGATCGCGAGATCATAACCACCTACAACCGTCAGCATCGCCAGATCCTCGATGCGATCCGTGCCCGCGCGGCGGAGGAGGCGGCCAACTACATGAAGGAACACCTGGCCACGGCGCGCCTTTCCCTGACGCGCGCAGCGGATACCTAGAGAGCTTTCCGATCCGATTGTATCGGACCGGGCGCTCTGCCTTGCTGACGGCGCGCGCTTTCCAGGTCAGCAGCTGGGGCCGCCTGCTTTGAACCGCTCCAGCCGCAATGTGAAAAGTCCGCAGCTGCCCTCGGGCGGCTGCGGAAGTTCGGGGCATTGTATCCTGCGGTCCCCGAGGGCATGACGACAGCCAGCGGCCCCGGCTCAGGCAGCGGCCGTATAGGTGAACGATCGCTCAACCTCATGCAGGAACGAATCTGCGGATGAACTGGCCGCCATCAGCAGGAACCGCTCGTCGCCGGTCCGCAGGATCATTGCGGCCATGTGCTCCATCGCCGTCCTCGCGAAAGCCCCGACCGGAAAGGCGGCAGGGGCGAGATCGAGCGGGCAGAACCGCTCCAGCGCGGTGACGACGCCAGGACCAGACAGTTCGATCACCGACCATACATCGGTCTGGTCGGTGGTGTAGGCGCAGCCGTCGAGGACGCGCCGCACCACCACCTCCGCATCCGGGGTCGGATGCGGGAAGACCAGCATCATCTGGTCGGGCGCGGTCCGGACCGCGCGCATCTCGTCGGAGCCGGTGCCGAGCTTCGGGCCGGGGAGTTCGAGATCCCAGTTCCGGGCGAAGGCCTCCGCAACGGCTGCCTCGCCGCCCAGCGGCACCGCGACCGAGACCAGTGCGAGATCGGTGCGGGCGAGGATGCGGTTCTGGCCGAAGCGGCGGTCGGTGCCCGCGAGTGGCGGGGTGGCGGTCAGACGGATCTCAGGCATGCTGGCGCTTCCCTTCCGGATCGATGTGCTGCGGCGAGACGACCTTGACCTCGTAATCCCTTCCCCGCACCGGGTCGTAGGCGCGGACGACCTCGCCCACCCGTTCCGTGCCCTGCTTGAGGAAGCCGAGGCCGACCGAATGGCCAAGCTCCGGCGAATAGGCGACCGAGGTCATCCACCCCTGATCATGCGCCATGTCGGCGGGGTCGCCCCTGGTGAGGAAATGCGCGCCCGCGTTCAGCAGGGTCGAATGATCGACCGGATGGAAACCCACCAGCCGCATGTCGTCGTCGCGGTTCATCTCCGGCCGTTCGGAGAGTTTCGAGCCGATCGCGTCCCTCTTCTTCGACACCATGCCGCCCATGCCGAGCATCGCCGCCGTGGTCTGCCCGTTGATCTCGTTGCCCGCGGCGTGCCCCTTCTCGATCCGCATGACACCGAGCGCCTCGGTCCCGTAGGGGACCGCGTCGAAC
>CAYMOD010000002.1:26189-27457 GCA_964391945.1 uncultured Rhodobacterales bacterium
TTGCGGAAGACGAGGACCGCGTTGGCCGTCGTCGTCGTCATCACGAAATGCGTCTCGGAGAGGCGGGCCGTGGTGCCGTCGTCATAGGCAAAACCGTCTTCGCGGAGCATGAGGCCGTAGCGGACCTTGCCGACCGCGAGCTTCTTGAAGGCGTTGGCATAGACCCGGTTCAGGAACTCGGCCGCATCGCGTCCCTGGATGTCGATCTTGCCCAGTGTGGTCACGTCGCAGATGCCGACCGAGGCGCGGGTCATTCGCACCTCGCGATCGACGCTGTCGCGCCAGCCCTTCTCGCCCGGCCATGCGAACCACTGCGCGCGCAGCCACATCCCGGTCGTGACGAAGGTCGCGCCATGCTCCGCCGCCCACTTGTGGCTCGGGGTGAGACGATAGGGGCGGAAGTCCTCCCCCCGCGCGCGGCCCGCGAAGGCACCGATGGCGACCGGCGTGAAGGGCGGGCGGAAGATGGTGGTGCCGGTCCCGGGGATCGTGCGGCCGGTGATCTCGGCCATGACCGCGAGGCCGAGGATATTCGCGGTCTTGCCCTGATCGGTCGCCATACCGAGCGTCGTGTAGCGTTTGAGATGCTCGACCGCGCGGAACCCGTCCATATGGGACTGGCGCACGTCCTTGACGGTGACGTCGTTCTGCTGGTCGATCCAGGCGCGCTTCCTGCTCTCGCCCACGTGCCAGAGCGGGGTGATCGCGAAGGCCTCGTCCGAAGCCGTCGGCGCGGGTGCACCGCCCGGCGTACGACCGAGATCGACCGCGATACGCCCGGCGGCCTCGTGGCCTTCGCGAAGCGCCGCCGCGAGCGTCATCGTCCCGTTCGCCGCGCCGGCGACGATCATGCCCGCCGGCAGATCGCCGCCGGGAACGAAGGCGGCGATGTCGTCGCGCCAGACCGGCCGTCCCCGCATGTGGCAGGTGAGATGGACGTTCGGCGACCAGCCCCCCGCGACCGCGAGGCAGTCGGCATCGATCCGGGCGCCATTGTCGAGGGTGATGCTCCTCAGCCCCTTGCGCCCGGCCGTGTCGACGATGCGCCGGCCGCGCTCGACACGCAGCCCGTCCGTGGCTTGCGTCGTGTTGTTGCGCGAATCGATGACGGCGGCGATCTCGACGCCCCGCGCTGCGAGGTCGCGCGCCGTGCGCCAGCCATCATCGTTGTTGGTGAAGACGGCAACGCGCCGACCGGGAGTCGCCCCGAACCGGTTGGCATAGGCGCGCGCGGCGCCCGCCAGCATCACGCCGGGCCGGTCGTTGTT
>CAYMOD010000003.1:0-1115 GCA_964391945.1 uncultured Rhodobacterales bacterium
AAGTCAGTCTTGCGTGGAACTCCGGATCGGGTTTGCGTAATCAAGGCTCAGTGTCCCCCTAGCCCACAGCGACCCCGGGCCGCATTTGGCGTAACTTTAAGATGATCTTCCGGTTCCTTTTCAACCTTCTTCCGCGGAGCGGCAAGTGACCGCCCGCTCGATCCTCCTGACAGGAGCAAGCAGCGGCATCGGCCGCGCCCTTGCCCTCGCCTACAGCCGGCCCGGCGCGACGCTGGCGCTCACGGGGCGCGACCCGGAACGCCTGGAGGCCGTGGCCGCAGCCTGCCGCGAACGTGGTGCGAACATCTCCACCGCCCTGCTTGACGTGCGCGATGCCCATGCCACGAGTGCGTTTGTGACGCAAGCGCACGCGCACGCTCCCATGGAACTCGTGTTCGCAAATGCGGGAATAGGCGCGGGCCTCGACGAGACCCCGGCCGATATCGCGCTCACCAGGCGAATCATCGAGACGAATCTCCTCGGGACGCTCAACACGATCGAGGCGGCTCTCGCGGTGATGCGCCCGCAGCGGCACGGGCACATCGTGCTGACCGGCTCGCTCGCAGGACTGCGGGGTATTCCCGGCTCACAGGGATATTCGGCGAGCAAGGCGGCGCTCAGGACGCTGGCCGAAGGATTGCGGCCGCAACTCGCCGCCGAGGGGATCGGGATCAGCCTCGTGATGCCGGGTTTCGTGCGCACGCCGATGAACGAGAACGCACGATTCCCGACACCGTTCCGGATCGAGCCCGAACGGGCGGCGGCGATCATCCGGAACGGTATCGAACGCAGGCGATTCCTGATCGCCTTTCCCCGCACCCTGCTCTGGGGTTCGCGACTTCTTGCGCTCGCTCCGCCGCTTGCCGACGCACTTGCGTTGCGCTCGGCGCACCGGACTGGACGATAATGCCCATGCTCACGCTTCTCCTCACCCGCCCGCAGCCTCAGGCGGAAGCCTTCGCGGCCGAGCTCGATCGCCGGCTTCCGGGACGTTTCCACCCGGTCTTCGCGCCGATGCTGGAGATCGCTCCCCGGCCCGGGCCGCTCGAACTCGAAGGCTACGCCGCCCTCACGTTCACCTCGGCGAATGCCGTCCGCATCTTCACCGGACGTCA
>CAYMOD010000003.1:1215-7681 GCA_964391945.1 uncultured Rhodobacterales bacterium
TGGCCCGTCCTCTCGATGCCGCAACCGACGCCGCCGGACAGGCTGGGCGGTTCGATGCCGTCGCCCTCTTCTCACCGCGCTCGGCGCGCCTTTTCGCCGAGGCCGCCGGGGGTTGGGATCTCGCGCGCACAGCCACCGTGGCCATCAGTCAGGCCGCCGATCTACGCCTTGCGGCGCTCAGACCGGCCCGACGGCTGATTGCAGGCCACCCCTCGCGCGAGGGCATGATCGCCGCCCTCGCCGAAATGGCGGAGGACGTCCGGGCGGAGACGCCCTGACCGCATCGGCGGGATACCCGGCCATGTGCTTGTTCCCCTCGACCCCATGACCTAGTATTCCGCGCCAAAGCAGCGAGCCCCGCAGGTGGGGACGGGGAATCGGGGGCCCATGGCAGACAGAAAAGCGCAACCGGGCAAGGACGGCACACCTCTCGAGTCGAAATCGGAATCCGGCACCAGGGCCGGCCCGGACAGCGATGAGCGGAAGAACCCCGCCATGACCAGCCCGGAGCCCGGCCGCAAGGCACCCGACAAGAGGCCTGACGCACCTGCACTCGACACGCCGCCGGCCGCGGCGACCAGTGCCACACAGCCTCCGGAGGCCGAAGGCTCCGCCGACGAGCGGACCCCGGCTGAAAAGATGCCCCCGTCCACCGTGGGACTAGGCGGGCCGGCTTCGAAACCCGCCGCTCCGCCGAAATCCGCGTCGGGAGATCCCGGGGCTGGCGCGCCTGCGCCCGCCTCCGTCCCCGCGACGCCTGCAGGCGCCAGACCGGATGCCGTAGCCGTCCCGAAGGGGGCAGCCGTCGGCCCGAAGGGGATCAATGAGCGAAATCCCGCGCAAGGAGATGAACCGAAGCGTGAGTCGGCTGCGGCACCGCCTCCCTCCGGGGCGAACACCGAAGGCCGGAGAACAGTGAACCGGGCGGCTACGCCACCCACCGGGATCAAGGCAACCGGATCGGGCAACGCGGGAACCACGCGGCCGCCTGCCGATGCGCGCAACCACCGGCGCGGCCGATCCCCTGCCGCTACCCTGCTCATCATCCTTCTTCTTCTGATCGCAGGAGCGGCCCTTGGCATCTGGGCCGGACCACGGATCGCGCCGCATCTGCCCGCGGGCATGGCGCCGGTCGCGGAATGGCTCTCGCCTCAGGACGCCGAGACCGAAACGCGCCTCGCCACGCTCGAAAGCGATATGGCGGCCGGGTTCGACGCCCTCCGCGCCGAGATCGAGGCCGAGGACACCAGTGACGAGATCGAAGCGCGCCTCGCGGGGCTTGAGGAAAGCCTCGGCAGCCGGATCGAGAGCCTCGCGGCCGAGCTTCAGTCGCTCGATGGGACCGAGACCCGCCAGCGCCTCGCGCAGCTCGAAACGGCCCTCGAAGGGGAGCGCGAGACGCTTGCCTCGCTCTCCGACCAGCTCTCGGCCGCTACCGGCAGCGCCTCCGCGGAGATCGACACCTACCAGGCGGCGCTCGCCGGGCTGCGCGGCGAGGTGCAGGAGAGCGTCGCACAGGTTGCCGCGCTCTCGCGCCGGATCGACGAGGTTGCCGCGCAGGCCGCGCAACAGGTCGACCTCGCCCGCGCCCGGGTCGCGGAGATCGAGGCAGAGGCCGCAGCCGAGCTCGACCAGGCCACGATCGAGGCGGCGCTCGCCCAGATCCGCTCCGCCCTCGCGTCGGGCACGCCCTTCAGCGACGCCGCCACCCGCCTCGCCGAAGGTCCGGGGATGCCGGCCGGCCTCCTCAATGCTGCCTCCGAAGGGGTGCCGGCGATCCAGAGCCTGCGCGATCGGTTCCCGCAAGCCGCCAACGCCGCGATCCAGGCGAGCGTCCAGAGCCAGTCCGCCGAAGGCGATGTGCTCGACCGGCTCGGCGGCTTCTTCCGCAGCCAGGTTGCCAGCCGCTCGCTCGAACCTCGCGAGGGCGACGATACCGACGCGGTCCTCTCGCGCATGGAGGCAGCGCTGCGCGAGGGTGATCTTGACACCGCGCTCGCGGAGGCAGAGGCACTGCCGCCGGCGGCCACCGCGGCGATGTCCGACTGGCTTGCCGCGGCGCAGTCCCGCCAGGAGGCGGTGGCGAGTTTCGAGACCCTGCAGGCCGAGCTCTCGGCAACCAACTGAGGCGAGGCCCTTCAATGCTCTGGTCCCTTCTGAAGATCGTCCTCTTCGTCGCGGCCGCGGCCGCGCTTACCTATGGCGTGCTCTGGATCATTGACACGCCCGGCCGCGTGCTGATCGCCTTCGCGGGCCGTGAATACGCCTTCACGCCGATTGCGGCACTGATCGGGCTCGTTGTCCTTCTCGTGCTCGCTTACGTTGTCCTCAAGGCTCTCGGCTTCCTCGTCGCGCTGGTCCGCTTCATCCTCGGCGACGAGACGGCGGTGAACCGCTACTTCCACCGCCGGCGGGAGAAGCGCGGCCTCGACAGCCTCGCCGACGGCCTCGTCGCGGTGGCCGCAGGCGACAGCCGGCGCGCAAACCGGCATGCACGGAAGGCTGAACGCCTCCTCGGCCATTCCGACGTGACGCGGCTCCTGAACGCCCAGGCGGCCGAGCTTGCGGGCGACAACACCCGCGCCCAGGAATGCTACAAGGGGATGCTTGGCAACGATCGCACACGTTTCGTCGGAATCAAGGGCCTGATGCACCACAAGCTCGAGACCGGTGACACCACGACCGCGCTTGCGCTCGCAAAACAGGCATTCGCGCTTCGGCCCAACAATCCGGGCGTGCTCACCACCCTTTTCGACCTGCAATCGCGACACGCCGACTGGGCCGGCGCACGCGAGACGATGCTCGCCTCTCAACAGGCGAAGCTCCTGCCGCGCGACCTCGTCATCCGCCGCGACGCCGTCCTGTCACTCGCGGATGCCAGGGCCGCCTTTGCCAGCGGCGATACCGATCGGGGTGATGCCGTGGCGCTCCAGGCGAACAAGCTCGCGCCGACACTGATCCCGGCCGCTGCCCTTGCGGCGGAGGTCCACATCCGGCAGGGGAACAAGCGCCGCGCCCGCAAGGTGTTGGTGAGCGCCTGGACCGCCAACCCGCATCCCGAGCTCGCCGCCGCCTTCGCGGCGATCGAGCCGAACGAGACGCCGGCCGCGCGCCGCCAGCGTTTCCAGATGCTGATCTCGGCCAATCCCGACCATCCGGAAAGCCATCTGCTTGCGACCGAACTGGCGCTCGCCGACGAGGATTTCCCCGGAGCCCGCAAGGCGCTCGGCGATCTTGCCGAGCGGGAGCCGACGGCGCGCTCGCTCGCGCTCATGGCGGCGATCGAGCGTGGACAGGGCGCACCGGAAGCCGTAGTGCGCGGTTGGCTGGCCAAGGCGCTCGGTGCATCGCGCGGACCGCAATGGGTCTGCTCGAAATGCAGCCACGTCCACGCCGCCTGGGCACCGATCTGCGAGGAATGCCGGGCCTTCGACACGCTCAACTGGAAAAACCCGCCGCATGTCGAGGACCCGCGCATCGCCGGCTCCGCGACGCTGCCGCTGCTTGTCGAACGCGACCAGCCTGAGGCGGAAGCCCCTGCCGACGCCGCATCGACCACCGGGGAGACAACCACGAAGGTCAAGGACCCAGAGGAGGTCAAGGACCCGGAGGTCACCGCCGATCAGCCGCGTCCGGCAACCTGAGCGGCGGCGCAGACCGGCAAGCGAACGGCGGCACCCAGCCAAGGCGCCGCCGTTCTCGATTTCATACCGCACGCCCATTTCATACCGCACGCTCGTATCTACCGGAGAGCTACAAACGGGTGGCACGATCCGCGATCGCCGGCGGAGAGCGCCGGATGCCGGATCGCGTGCGGAGCGTCCGATCTCGGGCTCGTCGGGCGTGACGCGCGACGGCCCGAAGTGCCGCTGTCCGGCTCCGCCCTCAGGGCACGAATCGCGATAGGCCGCCTGCCACTGTTATCGGGTTTCGGCCTGTTTCTCCGGCTGGGCAAACCGCTGGAACAGCGGCACCTGGCTCATGATGAAGGCGAAGTTCGCTAGCGGCAGGACGAACGTGCGGAAGTTGACCCAGGCATCCGTCCCGAAGTTTCGCCACACGATCTCGTTCGTTACGGCAAGCACGATCCAGAAGACGACGATCCGTCTGGTGAAGGTCATCCAGCCCTCGCGCTCCATCGGGATCAACTCGTCCATCAGGTAACGCAGATAGCTCTGCCCACGCAGGAGGCCGAATCCGAGGATCGCCGCGAATAGCGAATAGTTGATCGTCGGCTTCATCTTGACGAAGGTGTCGTCGCGCAGGACGAGTGTCAGCCCTCCAAAGATCGTGACGATGATCGCGGTCCAGAGCGCCATGCGGGGAACCTTCCGGGTCAACAACCACATGAAGGCGACGGAGGCGACAATGGTCGGCACGAACACCAGCGTCGCAAACAGGATCTGCTCGAGCTGCTGCTCCACGATCGGCAGCGACTCATCCACGCCAGCCCAGCGGTAGGCGAGAAAGAATACGCCGATCGGCCCAACCTCAAGGGCAAGCTTCACCAGCGGGTGCAATGTCCTAGCTGCCATCCTTCATCCTCTATCCGAACTCCGCCACAACCGCGCCGAGCGCAATCGAACCGACGAGCGCCGCACGGGCCGGCCCGACGCGCTCCTTGAGGAACAGCCACCCGATCAGTGCCGCGAACACCACCGAGGTTTCGCGGATCACCGCCGCCTGTCCCACCTTGTCGATCCGCGTCGCGAGCATGATCGACCCGAAGCTCACATAGGCGACCAGCCCGCCGATCACACCCCGCCTGATCAGCCCCGGCAGTGCCGGGGGATCCGGCATGCTCCAGTAACGCCAGGCGGCGATCCACGGGAACACGATCCCGTCAAACACGAAGAACCAGGCGAGAAACGTGAACGGGTTCGGGGTCTGACGGATGCCGTAAGCGTCGTAGGTCGTGTAGAAGGCCGTCAGCAGCCCGGTGATCAGCGCAAGCCCGACCGCCTTCATCAGCAGCCGCCGCCCGACTCCGGCCTGCGCGATGTTGAGCGCGGCGAGCGCGAAGATGCCCCCGGAGAGCAGGAGCACGCCGCCCCACTGCACGAGCGAGTAGACCTCGCCGAAGACGACGCCCGCCGCCAGCACCGTCACCAGCGGTCCGGTGCCGCGAACGATGGGGTAGACCACCGTGAACGCGCCCCGCGTGTAGGCCATCGCCTGCACCGTCTTGTACCCGAGATGGATCACCATCGCGCCGACGAGGAGCCACCACTGGCCGCCTTCCGGCCATGGCACGAGGAAGAGCGCCACGGGCAGCGCCATCAGGCCGTAGCAGAAATCGATCGCGCCGCGGCTCAACCAGGGGTCATGGCGTCCCTTCTGCAGCGCCCCGAAGATGGCGTGGCTCGCCGCGGCAAGGAGGGCGAGCCCGAGGGCGATACGGCTCGCATAAGCGCTGCCTTCGATCGACAGGAAGAGGTCGTTCACCCTTCCCCGGCCCCGGTGAGGGCCCGAGCGAAGTCTTCCGGATCGAATGGTGCGAGATCATCGATCCCCTCACCGACGCCGATCGCGTGAATGGGCAGCCCGATCCGCTCGGCGAGGGCTACCAGCACGCCGCCCTTGGCGGTGCCGTCGAGCTTGGTCATCACCAGGCCGGAGACATCGGCGATCCGTCGGAACACTTCGACCTGCGCGAGTGCGTTCTGTCCGGTGGTGGCGTCGAGCACGAGGAGCGTGTTGTGCGGGGCTTCCGGATCGCGCTTCCGTAGCACGCGGACGATCTTGGCGAGTTCCGCCATCAGATCCTCGCGGTTCTGGAGGCGTCCCGCGGTGTCGATGAGGAGGAGGTCGGCGCCCTCGGCCTCGGCTCGGGCCATCGCGTCGAAGGCGAGGCTCGCCGGATCGCTGCCCTGGTCTGCCTTCATCACCGGCACGCCGGCGCGCTCACCCCAGATCTCGAGCTGCTCCACCGCCGCGGCGCGGAACGTATCACCGGCGGCGATGATCACCGACTTGCCCGCGGCGCGGAACTGGCTCGCGAGCTTGCCGATCGTCGTGGTCTTGCCCGAGCCGTTGACGCCGACGACGAGCACGACCTGCGGCCGCTTTGCGTAGAGGGGCATCGGCCGGGCCACCGGCTCGAGGATGGCGGCGACTTCCCGCGCGAGCAGGGCCTTGATCTCGGAGGCGCCCATCCGTTTTCCGTAGCGCCCCTCGACCATGGCCGCCGTCACCTTCAGCGCGGTCTCGACACCCATGTCGGCGGAGATCAGGAGTTCCTCGAGGCTCTCGAGCATCGCGTCGTCGAGCACGCGCGTCCGCTCTGGCGCAGTCCGGCCGAACAGGCGGCCCATGAAGCCGGGCCGCGTCGGGGCCTCTGGCGCTTCCTCGGTTGGGGGCGGCGTCGTTGCCCCGGCCGGCGCCGGCGGAAGCGGCACCTCGGCGGGCGTGGGCGCTTCCTCGGTTGGGGGCGGCGTCGTTGCCCCGGCCGGCGCCGGCGGAAGCG
>CAYMOD010000003.1:7781-25854 GCA_964391945.1 uncultured Rhodobacterales bacterium
GGCGCTTCCTCGGTTGGGGGCGGCGTCGTTGCCCCGGCCGGCGCCGGCGGAAGCGGCACCTCGGCGGGCGTGGGCGCTTCCTGCGACGCCGGGGCGGCAGGAGGCGCCGGAGCGGCAGGATGATCGACTGCTTCCGCAGGCGCGGACGCCTCCTGCGGCACGGAGGCGGCAGGATCAGGCGCCTCCTCGGGCGAAACCTCGCCCTCCTCGATGATGGCCTCGAGACCCTCGTCGATCTTCGAGGAAGACTTGAACAACCGCTCCTTGAGCTTGGAGAAGAAGGCCATGGAACACCCGCCGCGAAAGCCCTGCTGGAAACCCCCTAGCCCGGCCCGAACAGGGATGCAAACGGACGGAGGGCGATCACTCCGCTTGCCCCGGCGCTGCGCCCGGGTTCAGCTCGGGTGGGGGCCGGTGCGAAGGAGGGCAATGCGGCTCGAAGGGTCTTGCCACTGCGGCGCCGGGCGGTTCTCGGTCGAGTCGCGCCATCCTTTCCCTTTCAACCTCTGCTGTTGCTCGATCTGCTGCAAGACTGCAGGAGCGGGCGAGTTCGCGATCAATCTCGGCGCCGAAGCGGCGAGCCTGCGAATCGAGGGAGGGACACACCTGCGCGTCTACCGCGCGAGGGCCGTGGACCCGGACACTGGCGCGGTCACGGGGAGCACAATTCCTGCGGCGAATGCGACTCGGCACTCTGGCTCTACGATCCGACCTGGCCAGATTTCGTCCACCCGCACGCCTCGGCCATCGATACGCCCCACCGGTGCCGCCGGAACGCACGCACATGATGCTGGGAGGCAAGATCACATGGGTTGAGCCCTGCATCGGCACCGGTGACCGGACGCACGACGGACGGCTATCCCGAGGAAAGCCTCGCCGACTGGCACCCGCGGCTCGAGCTCGAGCGGGGATCAGCCTTCGTCGCCATCGAGGAAGGTGATGGCGCCTGACTTCTGGCGGTCGAGGATGAGCCGCGTGAGCTCGATATGCGCCGCCTCGCCCTCCTTGCGGGTGATGTCCTCCATCTGGGAGAGTTCCTCGACATAGTGTTCGGCAAGCCGCCGCGGGATGTTCTCGAGGATGAACCGCACGCTGTCGCTGCCCTGCATCTGCCCGAACTTGAGCGCAGGCAGCAGAATCTCCTCACCGACCTCGCGCACGATCGTGCCGACATCGCGCGCCGCGAGCCGGGTGACGATGTCGGCAAAGGTGAACATCGTCCGCTGCACGTCGGAGGCGAGGTCCGGCACCGTCCTCTCGAGATGGGTGAGGAAGTCCTCGCGCGCCTCGCTCGAAATATTGTTCATCAGCCCCGCGATCAGTTCTGCCGGCCGGCGTTTCGACTGGCTCCGCTGCAGCACCGCGAGGAAGTCCTGCTCGATCGCGCCCGCCACCGCATCGTGCATCCGCCGATCGAGCGATGGCACCCGCGAAAGCCGCAGCACCACATCCCGCGCGAAGACCTGGTCGAGGCGCTCCAGCACGTTCGCGGCCGTGTCGGGCTTCAACTCGCTCAGGATCACCGCGGCGGTCTGCGGGTGCTCGTTCCCGACAAATCCGGCGATGGCAGCCACGGGCGCCGTGTTCATCCGTTCCCAGACGGTCACCTGATTGCGGCCGGCGTCACCGAGCAGTTCGGCGATCTGGTCCTCGTCGAGAATGCCTGCAAGCAGGCGCCGGGCCGCATCCGCACCTCCCGCGACATCGGATCCGGCGGCGAGCGCGGCGAGGAATTCGAGGATCACCGCATCGAGCGTCTGCTGGGTGACCGGTCCGAGTGAGGCGGTAGCCCGCGCGAAACGCTTGAGGTTTGCGGAACCGACACCCCTCAGGATCGAAGCCGCGAAGTCAGGTCCGATCGCGGTGAGGATGATCGCGGCCTTCTGGATCGGGCTCGGCGCAGGCGCAGCCAGGCCGGCAGTGGAAGCGGCTGGCAGTACGGCGGTTCCGGTCATGAGGCGTATCCTCGGACCATCGCGCCCGCGAGCAGCGTCCAGCCATCGGCGATGACGAAGAACGCGAGCTTGAAGGGCAGCGAGACGATCGCCGGCGGCACCATCATCATTCCCATCGACATCAGCACCGCCGCAATGGCGAGGTCGATGACGAGGAATGGCAGGAAGATCAGGAAGCCGACCTCGAATCCCCGCTGGATCTCGCTGAGGAGGAAGGACGGTATCAGGATCGAGAGCGGCACCTCGCCGCCCGCTTCCGGCGCCCGCGGCGCGGCGCTGGCCATCATCCCGAGCGTATCAGGATCAACGCGGGCATGCATGAAGGCCCGGAACGGGTCGAGGACCGGACCAACCGCCTGCTCGGGCTCGAGCACACCGTCGAGCATCGGCTGGACACCCGCCTCCCATGCCACGGTGAAAACCGGCTCCATGACGAAATAGGTCATGAAGAGCGCGAGACTCACGATCATCATGTTGGGCGGCGCCTGCTGCACGCCGATCGCCTGCCGCAGGATCGAGAGCACCGTCACCATGAACGGGAAACACGTCACCATGATCGCCAGCCCCGGCGCCAGCGACAGCAGCGTGATGAGGACGAATATCTGGATCGTCCTCAGCGATAGCGAGCCCCCCTCGCCACCGAGGTCGATGGCGATTCCCTGCGCCGCGACCGGAGCGTTGACAGCGATGGCCACGACGACAATGCTCATGAGGAGCGAGGTGCGCCTAGAAGTCATTCGAGAAATCGGCCACCTCGGTCAGGCGGACACCGAGCCGCCCGGTCCCGTCGTCAATCTCCTGAAGCTCGCCGCGCGCGATGAGCCGGTCGCCGATATGGAGTTCGACCGGATCGTCGATCTTCGAATCCAGCGTCAGGACCGAGTCGCGGCGAAGCTCGACGAGTTCGCTGACGAGCGGCCGCGCCTTGCCGACCGAAATCGTCACCTCGATCGGCACGCCCATGAATGACGGGCTCCGCCGTACCGCCGTCGATAGTGGCGGCGGCGCGAGATCGTCGTCCGGCAGCTCACCCGTAACGTCGCTCCCCATGTTCTGCCTCCTCGCTTCCAAAATGTGTGGTGATGGCGGCGTGGATGTCGGCGATGCAGCCATCGAGATCGATCCGGTCGAAACCCTGCGCCCAGGCGATCTCCGCCTCGCGCGGCAGAAGCTCGGGCGCAGCCTCGACCATGCCGGGCAGATCCCGGCTTGCAATCAACGCGCCCACGACCGACGCGACCTCGGGCGCGCAACGGATGCGCGGCGCGGGACCCGGGCCGGCCCTCAGCACCGCCTCCACGCGCGCCGCGACTTCCTGCGGCAGGCCGGTCTGCGCCATCGACGGCGCGATGGTGGAGAAGAGCTTGACGAGGAGCGGCCCGATTACGGCGAGGACCGACTGCCGCGCGGCTTCATTCGTGAACTGGCCATCCGCGAAAGCCTCGACAAAGGCTGCCGTAAGGCGCGCCTGCTCGTCGGCGTTGGCTTCGGCCGCTGCGACCTGACCGGCGATGTAACCGGCCTCGTAGCCCTCCTCGCGGGCAGCGGCGCGCAAGGCCGTTTCCGCTGCGGCTTTCTCTCTGGCCGGATCGACCGAAGGGACAATCATCTCGAGTCGGAACGCTCTCATCCGGCGATCTCCCTTCTCGTGTCCGGTGCCTCGATCCAGCTGCGCAGCACGACGGCCGAGTCCTCGTTGCGGCTCGCAATTACCTCGCGCAGGCGTTCGATCTTCCTGCCCGCGCCTGGCGGCAGTTCGAGGAGCTTCTCCATGTCCGGCAGTGCAAGCGCCGCCGGCTCCGCCGCGGGCGCAAGCACCGCCGGCTGCGGCTGCGGCGCCGCCTCGAGATCCGGCAGCGCCGGTGTCGCGGGACGCCGCAACATCGGCCTGAGCACGAAGAAGAGGAGTGCCAGCACGATGGCCGCCAGGATCCCGAGCTGGGCGATGAGGGCGCCATGCCGGGTCGCGAAGCTCTCCTCGGCCCGCTCGATCTCGACACCGCCACCGACCGGCGCGCTGAACTGCATCGAGCGGATCGTGACCATATCGCCGCGTGCCTCATCGAAGCCGATGGCTGACTGAACGAGTTCCTCAAGCTGCGCGAGTTCCGGCGCCGGCCGCGGCGCCCAGACCGTCTCCCCGGACGCATCGGTCGTGGTGATGCCGTCAACCAGCACCGCGACGGTAATCCGCTTGACCTCGCCCGGCCGGATCACCCGCTCGCGGCGGGTCTCGGACACCTCGAAATTGGTGCGCTCGCGCGACTGGTTCGCCTCCCGGGCGCTGTCATCCCCCTCGCCCACATCGCCATCAGGCAGATTCGAAGCCACGGTCACGCCGGGATTGCGGCCGGTCTGGCTCTCGCGGTTCTGCTCGACCTCGGAGCTGATTGCGACCCGGCTCTCCGGGTCGATCACGCGTTCGGTAATCGTCTGGCTCTGCATGTCGGTATCCACGGCGACCTGCACAACCGCACCGTCCGGCCCGACCCGCGCCTCGAGCAGTTGCTCGATATTCCTCTTCAGGACCTCCGCCCGTGCCCCGCGCTCCCCTTCCGGATCGACCTCCGCATCGCCCTGCCCGCTCGCCAGCACCACGCCCCGGGCGGAATCGATCACCGAGACCGATTCCGGTTCAAGCCCCGCGACCGCCGACGAGACGAGATAGCGGATCGCTCGCGCCTGGGCGGCATCGAGCCCGCCGCGCGCCATCGTGACGGTGGCGGCCGCTGTCGCGGTCGGCCTCCGCGCAAAAGGCTGGGGCGAGGGATTGGCGATATGCACCCGCGCCGCGCGCACATTCGCCGAGGTGGTGATCGTCCGGGCGAGTTCGCCCTCCTTTGCCCGCCAGTAGGCGGCATCGAACATCTGGCTCGTCGTGCCGAATCCCGAAAGCCCGTCGAGAAGTTCGTAGCCAGTCGCCCCGCTTGCAGGCAGGCCCTCCGCCGCCAGCGCCATCCGCGTCTCGTCCCGCATGGTGTCGGGGATGTAGATCGAATCGTCGCGCACCTCGAACGGGACGTCGCGCTCCTCGAGCACACGCACCACCTCGCCTGCCGCCGCCGCGTCGAGCCCGGAATAGAGCAGCGCCATCGACGGCGCCGTCGCCAACCGGCCGATGCCGTAGATCGCAGCAATGATCGCCGCCGCACCAAGTGCAAGGATGATGCGTCGCCGGGGGTCGAGCGCGCTCCAGAATCCCGAGATAGATGCCATCATCGCGCCCGTCCTCACAAAGTGCCCCCCGGGCCGCCTTCGTCGCGGCACCCTCGGCAGCGACACTTAAGATTCGGTTAGTTGTGATCGCCTAAGCCCCGGGTGAACGGAAACTTCCGCATGAGGACGAGGATGGCCACTCACTCCGAAGAAGCATCGGCAAGATCCCGAGAGGTTGGTCGCAAGAGGCTCGTCCTCGGCCTCGGCGCCGGTCTCCTGCTCGGCGGCAGTGCCTTCGGTGCGATCTATCTCGGCGCTCTCGATGGCGTGATCGGACGACCCGGCCCTGCGAGCGAGACCGCCGCATCCCTTGGCGTGATCAGGTTCCTGCCGCTCGAACCCATCATCATCAACCTGCCGCCCGATGCTTCCGCGCGGCACCTGCGCTTTGTCGCCCAGCTCGAGGTCGCGCCCGACCATGCCGATGCGGTGGTCATGCTGACGCCGCGCATTCTCGACGCGCTCAATACCTACCTCCGTGCCATCGATATCGCTGATCTCGAACAGCCGGCGGCGACCGTCTGGCTCCGCGCCCAGATGCTCCGGCGCATCCAGGTCGTCACCGGCGAGGGCCGGGTGCGCGACCTGCTGATCACCGAATTCGTGCTGAACTGAGGAAGCTGCCGATGGACATCATCACCGATGGGCTCCTGGTTGCCGGCGCGCTCTTTGCCGGCACCTATTGTCTCGTGCTCGCCCATCGCGTCCGGGCGCTCAAGGATCTCAGGTCCGGCGTCGGCGGCGCGATCATGGGCATGACGCACGCGCTGGAGGACGCGCGTCGCGCACTCGAGGAAACGAAGGCGGCCAGCCGCGACGGCAACAAGGAGTTAAGGGAACTGATCGCCCGCGCCGAAGCGGCTTCCGGGCAGCTCCGGATTCTCCTCGCGGCCACCCGTGACCTGCCACCGGGGCCGGCCGAGAGCCGCGTGCGCGACGCGATGCCGGATCTGGCCGAGGCGCCGGATGACGATGGCACTGCGGCCGGATCCGCCGTGTCAAAACCCCGGCCGTCACCGCTGCCACTCGGGCCGGCACGGGCCGTCGAAGATCCCGGCCCGACCCTGCCCCGTTCGCTGGGACCGGCGCCACAGCCCATCAGCCCACGCGGCAGCCGGCATGGGGCACCCGCGCCGGAAAACGATCTGCTGCTGCCTGCCGATCTCGCCGTGGCGCAGGGCTGACCGCCATGGCGCGCTCATCTACGGCACGCCTCAGCGGCGTCGGGCTCATCGCTGCCTGTTTCATCGCATCCGCCGCCCTCCGCGCCACCGGTATCGGAATCGCTCTGGCCGAGGATACGGTCGCGGAAGCCCCAGCGGCCGAGGCGGACAGCCTGCTCGCCGCCATCCGCGAGCGTGAAGCGCAACTCGAGGCGGAAGCGGCGCGTCTCGCGGAACGGGCACAGACGCTCGCAGTTACCGAGGCGAAGCTCGAGGAGCAGATCGCGGCCTTCGAGAAGGCGCAGGCCGGTCTCGAGGAAACGCTTGCTCTCGCCGACGGCGCGGCCGAGCGCGATATCGCGCGGATGACCGCCGTCTACGAGCGGATGAAGCCCGGAGATGCCGCGCGGATATTCGAGGCTATGGAGGTCTCCTTCGCTTCCGGCCTGCTCGTCGGCATGAAGCCCGAGATCGCGGCGCAGGTCCTGGCGAGCATGGCGCCGCAGAAGGCTTATGCCGTTACGGTGATGGTGACGAGCCGCAACGCGGCGGTGCCGACGGAATAGCCACCACCGTCCACGCCGGCCGCACAGGGTAAACATTTGTAAACCAGGAAGGCTGTCCGCGTTCCCCGACATGACTCTTTGTTAATCCTGCATCGCCATCAAGGCAGGAATGGGTGTCCGGCCGTCCGGGCCAGCGCGAGGAGGGGGAAACATGAGCGGGTTCGTCGGGCTTGCCGTGGTTTTCGTGATGGTCTTCGGCGGCTACCTGTTCGCCGGGGGGACGATCGGCATCATCCTTCACTCGCTCCCCTTCGAGATGATGATAATCGCCGGCGCCGCAATCGGTGGCCTGATCATCGCCAGCAGTTTCGCTGGCGTGAAGCACACGTTCAAGGACGTCGCCAAGGTCTTCTCCGGCCCGCGCTGGGCACCGCAGGACTATCGCGACCTCCTCTGCCTCCTGTTTCAGATCCTCCGGATTCAGCGCACGAAGCCGATGGAGCTCGACGCGCATATCGAGGACCCGAGCGCCTCACCCATCTTCACTGCCTATCCGCGCATCTTCGCCGATGAAGAGGTCGTCTCGATCATCTGCGACACCATGCGAAGCATGACCTTGAACTACAATGATCCGCATCAGGTCGAGGCCGTCCTCGAGAAGCGGATCGATGCCCATTATACGGAGGTCGAGCAACCGGCGCGTGCACTCCAGGTAATGGCCGACGGCCTGCCAGCGCTCGGCATCGTCGCCGCTGTTCTTGGCGTCATCAAGACCATGGCCTCGATCGATCAGCCGCCCGAAGTCCTCGGCAGGATGATCGCCGGCGCGCTCGTCGGCACGTTTCTCGGCGTATTTCTCGCCTATGGTGTGGTCGGCCCGTTCGCGTCGCGGCTGCGCGCCGTGATCGACGAGGAGCATACCTTCTACCTGATCCTTCGCGAGGTCCTGGTCGCAAGCCTTCAGACCCACACGCCCAACCTCTGCGTCGAAGTCGGCCGCCAGGGCGTGCCCTCGCACCTGCGCCCGAGCTTCATCGAGCTTGAGGACGCGCTTCGCAACCTCCGCCAGGGGCCGGCTGCGGTTCAGTCCCAGGCCGTGGCGGCGTGACCGGCATCATCAACGATCGAGCAGCACATTCTTCAGGCGCTGCATCAATCATCCGGATGGGTTTCCATGGTGGAACACGCCTCACCCGGCCGTTTTACCCCTCTTGACCGACATACGATCGGACCCCGCATGAGACCGCTTCCAATCCTGTTTGCGCTTTTCGCATCGGCCGCAGCCGCCTGGGCGCAGGAAGGCGGTGCGATCCGGACCGGCGAGCACCCGGGCTTCTCCCGGATCGTGATGTCGATCGAGCCGAGCACGGAATGGTCGCTCGACATGGCCGAAGGCTCGGCCACCATCAGTTTTCCCCGACGCGGAATTGCCTTCACCACCGAGGGAGTCTGGGAGCGCATAGGCCGCGAACACATCGCCGGGATCACCGCGAGCCGGACCCCCGAAGGCACCGCCGTCCGCCTCGATCTCGCCTGCGCCTGCCACGTAACCGCCGCCCTGGTCAACGCGCGCTATCTCGCGGTCGACGTGCACGACCGGACGGAGACCCCTGCGAGCACCGCTCCCCCTGCCGAGACAGCCGCCTCCACCTTCAGCGCCGCAGTGAAGGCGGCGCATGTCCTCCGGACCCGTGAACGCAACGCCAACACCCTCGAAACCGCCGAGCGGGTGCTTCTGGAGCAGATCGAGCGCGCCGCCGAGCAAGGCCTGATCGAGTTCACCAATCAATCGGACAAGCCCGAACCACCCGAGGAAACCGCTCCGGACGCGCCTGCTGCATCAGCCGTCTTGACCCCGGTACCGCGCCCTGCTCAGCACGCGTCCAGTGCCAGAGTGGACGCGACCGGCCTTCTCGCCCTTACCGCATTCAACGAGCAGATCGCGGCGGTAACCGTCTTCGATCGGGACGGCGCGGAACGCTGGACGGTAGCGCAGCAACCTCATCCGGAATGTCAGGCCGACACCGCACTCGACATCGCCCGCTGGTCGGACGGCAGCCTGATCAGCGAACAGATCGCCGGATTCCGCCGCCGCCTCGTCGGCGAGTTCGATCGGCCCGATGCCGATATTATCCGCGCCCTCGCCCGGCTCCACATCCGCTACGGCTTCGGGGCCGAGGCGGGCGCCGTCCTCCGCAGTTTCGAGGCGACCGTTCCCGACCACGACCTTCTCGCCGATCTCGCTCGTATCGTCGACGGCGGCGAAGCCGCAGGCCCACTCGCCCATAACATTGTCTGCCCCGGACGCCATGGCCTCTGGCTTGCTCTCGCCGGGAGTCCCGCCATGCTTGCCTCCGATGGCGCGGCACCCGAACTCGAGGCCGTGTTCGCCGCGCTGCCGCTCGATCTTCGCCATCTGCTGGGGCCACGCCTTGCCACCAATCTTCTGGAGGCCGGCCGTACCGAGGTCGCCCGCCTTATCCTCGACATCTCGCTCCGCCCCGGGCAGACGCCCGAGGCGCCGCTCACCCTCGCCGTCGCCCGCCTCGCCGCCGCCGAGGGAAGGTTCGCCGAAGCCGAGACCCGCCTCGCCAGCCTCGTCGAGCGCGGTGCGCATAACGCCGCTGACGCCCTCCTCGCTCTGGTCGAGATCCGTGTCGCCGCCGGCGGCTCCGTGCCCGAGGCGTGGGTCACCGACCTTCGCGCCCTCGCGTTCGAGCAGGACGGCGGCCCCAAAGAGGTCCCGGCCCACGCACTCACCGCAGAGGCCGAGGCGCGCAACGGCGATATTCGCGCAGCCTTCACCACGCTCGCGGCACTCGCTGCCGACAGTGAAGCAGGACGCGCAGCCGCCGAGGCGCTCGCGCCCCGGCTCCTCGCCGAGACCGATATAACCGGTACAGGCGCAGCTGCCTTCGCCGAGGCCGTGCTCGAGCATCCGCGGTTGCTCGCACCTACGCCCGAGCACGACGCGTACCGGCTGGCAATCACGGCGAAGCTCCTCGACATCGGCCTCGCCTCGCCTGCCCTCGACATCCTCGACCCGATGCTCGTTCGCGGTTCCGAACCAGCCCGTGCTGCCGCTGCCCGCGCCCATCTTGCACTTGGGGAGGCCATCGCAGCGCATACGCTTCTTGACGGACTCGCCGGTGCCGAGGCCGCCGCCCTTCGCGCCAAGGCCGCAGCCCGCACCGGTGACTTTGCCGCTGCTGCCGACGCGATGACGGTGGCTGGCACTCCGGAAGCCGTCTCCGCCTATGCCTGGGCCGCCGGAGATTGGGAACGCGCAGCTGCCTCGACAGATCCGGCAAAGGCCATCATGGCGCGCTACATGCGCGACCATGACGAGCCGGCAGGATCCCTTCCTGCCGTACTCACGCCGGAAACTGCCTTCATTGCCCGCCCGTCAAACCTCGATGAACCGAGCCTCGGCGCTGCCCGCACTCTCCTCGAAGCCGGTCCGAACATCCGCAGTTTTATCGAGGACCTGCTCGCCGCGCACCCATGACGCAGCGCGGTCCTGCCAGCCGGTCGAGCTCGATCCACAGGCCTGAATGATCGACGTGTCGGGCATGTGACCGCCCGGCGCGCTCGGATGAAGAGCTTCGTCAACCACCAGACGCCGTGGGATGTCCACCGCGAACCTCCCGACCTGCCTCGGTTGGTCCCCATGCTCTACGTCACCCGAACTCCAGCCCGGAGAGCCGCCTGCACGATGCCCTTATCGTGTTCTGAATCCGGGTTCGGAAGAGGACACACTCAAGTAGAATTGCGCACACTACGCGACAGCAGGCGCATCCTGCCTGTTTCAATTCGCAGCAGTCGCTCATTCCCGCCCGGAAGTGGGAAAGAGCAGGAGACTTGCTCGAGAAACCGCGCGCAGGTAAGCCTACCGCCACCATTATCGTGACTATCGTGCAGGGCGGTATCCCCTGGAGTGGTGTAGCTGGCGGAGGGCCATCACACTCGGGCAGAAGGACTGCCTCCTTGTTGGCTCAGAGCGCAGGAGGACACTATCCCTCTGGAAGAAACATCTGACCGGGGCTGTGGATGAGAGAGACCACAAGGTTTGCCACCGTTCAGCAAGATTTCTTCGGGTTCGGATGCCCAGGAGCTTTCCGCACACATCAAGATGGTTTCGGCGGCATTGCAGGCCGGTTCTCCGGCGCAAGTGTTCGGATTCTTCGTGCCGGAGGACATGCGGCCTCGCGTCCCTGACGCTCATCCGCCAGATCCGGCTCCTGGCACTGCCGGCGCAAGCCCGGGGACCCAGACCTTTGCCTGGTCCAGCCGATGATTTACGCGCCGGATCGGAGCCTCCTGCTCACTTCCGCACCGAATCCGAGACGACTTGAACAAGATGTCCAGGATCGGCGGTAAGCTCCCAGATCATCACTCCCCTGAGTCTCCGGATCCGCACGAAATCCGCCTTTCGCTCGAGTGAACGGGGATCGTCATAGGTGATCCAGATACCTCGACCGGGATGATACAGCCAAGGGGCGTCCGCCAGCGCATGCCGGTACTCTTCGAAGCCTTGGGCGCCCAGGTCGCGCGCCAGAAGCTCATGGTAGGGAATCGTTTCACTCTTCCAGAACGTCTCGGGTGCAGGTGTCCCGGGCTGGCCGAAACCGTCGCGGATGGGACCCGGCTCGACGCCGCCGAATGCGCGACCGTAGAATGGAAGTCCGAGCACGATGCGTTCCGGCGGGGCGCCGGCGCCAAGATAGTCCTCGACGGAGCGATCGACGCTCGGCGCCTCCGGGTCGGCCGGGGCTGCGGCAAAGAGCGGCGCATTGAACGCCGTTTCCATCGCACCGGCGGCATAATCATAGGTCATCAGGCCGAACCAGTCGACGAGTTCGGCGAGTTTCTCGATCTCGAAGTTCTGCATCAGCCAGCGATTTCCGGGAACGGCAACAGTCAGGAGAGGGCGTTCCGCGGCCGCTGGGAGCCGATCGAGAGCGGTGCGCATCGCCGTAACCAGGAGCGTCAGATTCTGCCGGTCCTCCGGTCGATTCCGGTTGGAGGGCAGGCCGCCGCCGACCGGGTACTCCCAGTCGATCTCGATCCCGTCGAAGATCTCGCCGTGGGCCACCATGAAGAGTTCGACCGCCGAGTCGGCCAGCCTTGCGCGCCGTTCAGGGCTCGCGGCGGCATCGGAGAAATGGCCCGATCCGGTCCAGCCGCCGAGCGCGATCATCACCTTGAGATGCGGATGGCGCTCCTTCAGGCGCTTCAGGGCGGCAAAATTGCCGCCGCCAGGCCGCCCGGGTCCGCAATCGCCCACATCGAGACAAGGGTCTCCCAGCCTCGTGACGCCGTCCGCCGTGACGGCGCCGAAAGCGTAGATGATATGCGTCAGTTCCTCTGCCGGGAGGGTCGCGATGACGTCCGGCGTCGCCGTCCAGGCGGGAAGGTATCCCGCCACCACCGCAGGGCTCGGCAGCGCGTCAGCCCGTGCCGTGGTGGCGACAGCGATCATCGTCAGGATGGCAGCGGCCGCCGCCATCCAGTGCGTTCCCGATACCATCGAGACCTCTCCTACCAGGTCTGGGAGGCCGGCATCGGCCCCATCGTTGAGCGGTTCGCCTCGATCGGATTGCCGTCTGCCCGGGACCGGACCTCGACGAGATCACCCGGTACGAGCGTAGCCCATTCGTCCACCTCGACCTCCTGCAACCCATCCCTGCCGCGTCGCAGCACCACCATTTCCACGGCGTCCCTGTCGACGAGCATGCTCGGGTCGGCCGAGCCGAAAAGCGTCTGCCTGATCATGTACTGAGCTGACTGCAACCCGGCGATCTCGGCGCGCAACTCCACTCGCTCGCTTTCCCGCACGAGGTGGTCCTCCACCATCAGCTTCCTGCGATCGCGCTGCACTTCCGCGAGTGCCCGCTCAACCCGCGCCAGCGACATCCTGAGCTCGTTCCAGCGCTCCCGCGCATAAACGAGCGAATCCCCGGCGTTGTTGTGGCGTTCGTTGCTTGCGAGGCCGCGATCTTGCAACTGGCTCAGGCTCTCCAGCCGTTCGGCGCGCTCGGCCGCTGTCACCTCCGCTTCCGCGAGAGCCTCCCGCAGCGCTTCCGCCTCCCGCTCGAGCGCAGCGACCACTTCCGCCTGGCCAGCGTCCTCGATGCTGATACTCTTGCGCTGGAGACTCCGGAGTGCTTGTGCCTCCGCGAGCAGTTCGTTCGCCTGAGAGCGCCCGACCAGGGTGAGCAGGGTATCGGGCGCCACCGGTTCGCGCGCGGTTACCTCGGCCTCCAGGATTGCGTTCTTCGCATAAAGGCGTCCGAGCGTGATCTCCGATTGGCGCAGCCGCTCGCGTTCACGGCCGATGTCGAACACGCGCCAAGCGTCAGCGCCGCTGCCTGGGAGACCGCCCGCAAGGGTTACCGCGTGGAGGATGGTCATTCCCGGAACATGCTCGTAGGCGCCTGGGTTCGCAACGGCGCCGGTGACATAGATGGGCTCACGCTCAAGAATCTTCACCATGAGTACGATCTCGCCGTCTCCGAGGCGCGAGAACTGCGCGGCCGCCGCCTCGCGCAGAGTGGCGTGCGTTTCACCGGCGACTTTGATCTCGCCGACAAGTGGCAGGAAAATCGTACCGGACTCGGCGACCACATACTCCCCCGAGATTTCGGGGAACTCCATCAGGCTTGATAATACCGTCGTGCCGTTCTCCGACCCATAGCGCTCGAATACGCGAATGCTGAGCCGATCGCCGATTGCGAAGGCAGGTCCCTCCACCTCGACCGGATCGGGAGCGATCTGATGCTCGTCCGTTTCGGCGGAAGCCGCTGCATCGGCCATGACCGGATCGGACCAGAGCCCCAGGGCCAGAAGCATCGCTCCGGCCAGGCTGCCAACCGTCTGCACAATCTTGTTCCCCATTCCCATTCACCCATAGTCCCCAAATCTTCCCCTAAATCTTCAGGCCGCACTCGACGGCTTTGCCGTGACGCTCCCCGTGCGCACGAGCTTGCCCCAACCCACGAACGTGCCCTTCATTGCCGTCAGCAGCGCGCGAACGGCGACCCAGTAGAGTATCTGCCGGTAGGTGAAGCGCTGGACGATCACGAGGGGTATGAGCCACCAAAGGCTGCGGTCATCGTCCCTCACCACTCCGGCGGCACAGGCAAGCAGATCGATCGTCTGGAAGAGCAGCCAGAACGAGGCCAGGATGGCCAGAGTCTCGCCCGCGAAGGCATCGGTGCCCGTTATTGCTCCCGCCCCGGCCGACAGGACCGTCAGGAGCAGGAGGAGGTCCATCAACGGGGCAAGCAGCGTGAAGGCGAACTGAAACACCAGAATGTTCGGCAGCGTGAAGAGCGACACGCCGGTTGGCCGCTGAAGGAAAGCGGGCAGGTGTTTCCATGCGACCTGCAGCATGCCGAATGTCCACCGGAAGCGCTGCTTCACCAGCGGGCGCAGCGTCTGCGGGGCCTCGGTGCGAGCGATGGCCTCCGGCGCGGACACCACGCGCCACCCCCGGCGCTGCAGCGTCAGCGTCAGATCGGCATCCTCGGCGAGTGTGTCCAGGGAGTAGCCCCCGGCCTCGAGCACCGCGTGTCGGCGCCAGGCGCCGATTGCACCGGGCACGACTCCGATGGCATTGCAGCGCTCGAGGGCATGCCGATCGAGGTTCTGGCTCACCGCGTATTCGAGGGCCTGAAAGCGCGTGAGCAGGTTGATGCGGTTTCCGACGACGACCTTTCCTGCGACGGCGCCGACGGCCGGGTCGCGGAATGGCGCAACGAGATGTCCGATCGTGCCCGGATCGAGCACGGTATCGCCGTCAACCGCAACCACGATCTCGGCATCGGTATGCGCAAGACCATGGTTCAATGCTGCAGCCTTGCCACCGTTCGGCTTGCGCAGCACCCGGACACGTGGTTCGCCGCCGAACTCCTCTTCCACGACTGCACTCGTGCGATCGGTCGAGCCGTCGTCGATCACGAGGATCTCGAACCCCGTTCCGACCGACGGATCGAGAAGGCCGCGCAAGGTCATCGCAATGACCTTTTCCTCGTTGTAGGCGGGAACGAGGACGGTAACGGACAGGGGGGCGGGCAGTTCGGGCCGGGTATCGGCCCAGAGCCGTTCGCGCCGCGTAAAGGCCGCGATCAGGATGGCCAGGAGCCTGATGATGCCGAGTCCCGCCGCCGCGATCGCGATCTTCGGGAAGACCGTGGTAAACCAGGTCGAGACCAGCACGGTCTCCCCGCGCAGCCAGCCCGCCGCCGCCTCGCGGATCTCGGACGTGGCCACGACAGGCATCAGGCTCTCCCGGCTCAGGCCGGCGAGTTCATGCGTCGTCACGAACCGGTAGCCGAGGCTGCTGAGGGCGTCGATGATCCTGGGCAGGGCGGCAATTGTCGCCTCGCGGTCCCCTCCGGCGTCATGCAGGAGTATCTCCTGGCCATCACCGGACAGAACACCCCCGACCACGCGCTCGTAGATGTCGTCCGCAGTGGCGCCACCGTAATCGACGCCATCGACGCTCCAGCCCCCGATCAGGTATCCCTCTTCAGCGAGAAAGCCGAGCAGCGACGGGGTGGCTTCCAGATCTTCGTACCATCTCCCCGTGTAGGGCGCGCGGAAGAGCCTCATCCGGCGGCCGGTCTGCATCTCCGTGGCCCGCTGCGTCGCATTCAGCTCCGCGGTGACCCGCAGCCACTTTGCATTTGTCAGGTCGGAATGACTGAACGAGTGGTTCCCGATGTCATGGCCTTCACTGATGATCCGCTGCATGAGGTCGCCGGCCGTGATGGCATTCGCGCCAAGGATATAGAACGTTGCCTTGACGTTCTTCTCCGCGAGGATATCGAGGACGCGCGGGGTGTACTTGCGGCTCGGGCCATCATCAAAGGTCAGCGCCAGCAGATGCGGGTCGACCGGTCCGAAGCTCCGGATGCGACCGACGCCGGGCATCCTCTCGAATGTCTGCTCCACCACCAGCCCAAGCCCGGAATGGAAAGCAAGCGACCTCCTCCCCTCGCTGCCGGGCGCCAGCTGCACGATCGCACCACGAACCGTCTCGATGGCACCGGTCCCCGCCGGTACCACCTTGATCGCGTCCAGTGCTGTGGGATCCGGTAGCCGGCTCCGCCCGAGCGAGTTCCAGATGCCCGGATCTTCGGAGCCGAGAGCCCAGAGTGCCACCCCGGACACCCCCGCGGCCATCGCGGCGCGGGTCTGGTTGAATGCACTTGCCGCGTCGAGCATCCATATGCGCCGTCCGCCGCCCGCGGAATCGATCATCGCATGGCTGTTCAGCGTGACGCGATCGAGTGCGACTGTCGCGTCCGCCGCGGCGACGAGATCCCAGGCCCGCTGAACCGGGACGACCCCCCGGCCGACAGGCGCACCCGGGTCAAAACCATAGGAGCCGATGGAAATGACCACGTTCTCGCGGGGCAGGAGCGACATGGCCGTGTCCAGTTGCTCTTCGAACCAGGCCTGACTTGCCGGGGCGCCCCAACCCGGCCAGGTCACCTTTTCATCATGAGCCTGAACGATCACGCGGTCGGCGAGCCGGGCGGCATGTGCGAAACCGCGCCCGCGCTCATCGAGCCGCATGGAAAAGGAGAGACTGCGTCCGTCCTGCCGCAGCGCGTCGCCCAGTTCCTGGGTGAACCTGGCAAGACTCCGGGCAGCCGAGGGCGGCACCTCGGGAAGATCCAATACGATCCCTTCGAACCCGTGCCGTCTCGCGAGAGCGAGGAGATCGGCAATGATCACTGCCCGTGCATCGGGGTCGGCGAACGCTCGTGCTGTTTCCCCGGGGCTCATCGCCGCGGTCAGGGCAGGATGGAGTTCAAGCTGCGGCGCGTTTTTCCCGGCCCAGTGCAGCACTTTCTCTGCTGCAGCATCCAGGGTCGTCTCAAACCCGTCGCGCGTCCGCGCCAGCGACAGCCATTGCGGAATGATCCCGTCGAGCGATGCCGCATTCCGCTTGAGCGAGGCGTAGGCAGCCCCGTCCACAGGCATGAAGGCAAGCCGCTCGATCGAGACCGCCTCGGATGGCAGCTGCCGGTTCCGCAAGGGGTCGATCCGCGACTCGCGCTCGAGCATCGTACCGAGAACCGTCGCGGAGGCGGAGAAGCCCTCAGGCTGCGGTCCATCCAGCGGAGCGCGGAGGAGGGGAGAAAACATGACGCCCGAAACCACTGCCACGATCCCGGAGACTGCGACTGCTGCCAGCAGCAACAGCACGAATGTCGTCAGCGGTGCCCGGCGGCCCTTGGGATCAAAAAAGATTGGGCGGTGGAGACCCATCGCGCGGACACCTTGAAATATCTATGTTGCACCGCAAGGTAATAAACAGGCGGCACTGCTCAGGTCAACAAGAAGTTAAATAAGAAGTTAAAGCCAATAATGTGCGTGATACGAGTAATCGGTGCGGTCTTCATGCCCCAGCTCTTGTCTGATGCGAGTATTATTAAGGCTCTAGTATCGGCAGGGTAGTGCGGAAGGCAGAATGCAATTCATGACCGCCTGTGGCGGCGGGCGGTCTGGATCGCCCTCGACCTGCACTTCCGGGCATGCGCAGTTTATGGCCGCCTGTGGCAGCGGGGCCGGATGCCTTTCCAAGCGCTTGTTGTGAGTCTTGCGCGGCGCGAAGAAGAGGTCGGTCCGGGAGTCGAAATTGCAGAAATCGCCAGGGAGCCATTTCCGTGATCTTCTTTGTATCGCGCATTGCCTCACTGGCGACACGACACGGCCGGCGGAACGCTCAGGTCACGAAAAGCACGAACCAGATTGCGAACCGCCGGGCACAAGGGACCAGATCGGCCAATCCGGTTGATGGCCGCAGGGCAGAAAACGATTTTGTTTCCGTTGGATAGATGGTATCGCCGCCCCGGCTCGAACGGGGAACCCCAGATCCACAATCTGAGAGTCTGGCTCAGAAGTCCCTGTAGCGGGCGGTCCTGCGGGACATCAGCTTGATCATGGCGATCTGGAAGAAGGCGTGGACGGTCTCGGCGAAGCGCTCGACGTCGCGGGCGAGACGGCGGTTGATGCAGGCCCAGGCGAAGGTGCGCTCGATCACCCATCGCTTCGGCAGCACGACGAAACCGGCGTCGGAGCGCCTGATGATCTCGACCAGACGGAGCGCGGCATCAGTGACGCACGGGGCCCTGGTACGCCAGGCCGCGGCTCGGGCAGAAGCCGGTGCAGGACATCGACGTTCGCGATGTGCGTAAGCGCGACGGCGCGGCCTATG
>CAYMOD010000004.1:0-11062 GCA_964391945.1 uncultured Rhodobacterales bacterium
GAGGGGTGTGGAGGAGAGAAGCTCGCCCTGCGGCGCGGCGAGGACCTGGTGGACGCCGTGGCCGAGTTCATGGGCGAGGGTCATCACGTCCCGGGTCTTGCCGAGGTAGTTGAGGAGCACGAAGGGATGGGCGTCGGTGACGGTCGGATGCGCGAAGGCGCCGGGGCTCTTGCCGGGTTTCACCGGCGCGTCGATCCAGCCCCTGTCGAAGAAGGGGGTCGCGATCTCGGCCATGCGGGGGTCGAAACCGGCATAGGCGTCGAGGACGGTTTCGCGGGCCTCCTCCCACGGGATGCGGCGGTCAATGTCCTGCGGCAGCGGCGCGTTGCGGTCCCAGATCTCGAGTTTGTCGAGGCCGAGCCAGCGCGCCTTCAGCGCATAATAGCGGTGCGAGAGCCGGGGATAGGCGGCAACGACGGCGTTGCGGAGCGCCTCCACCACCTCCGGCTCGACATCGTTCGAGAGATGGCGCGCCGTCTGGGGAGTAGGCAGCTTCCGCCAGCGATCGACGATCTCCTTCTCCTTCGCCAGCGTGTTGGTGATGCGGGCAAAGAGGGGCAGGCGCTCGCTGAAGACGGCAGCGAGCGCGCGGGCGCCGGCTTCGCGGCGGGTGCGGTCGTGGTCGGTGAGGAGGTTGAGCGTGGCTTCGAGCGACAGGCTCTCGCCATCGACGGTGAAGCTGAGCCCGGCCATTGTCTCGTCGAAGAGCCGGTTCCAGGCGGCGGCGCCGACGACCGACTGGTCGTGGAGGAAGCGTTCGAGTTCGTCCGAGAGCTGGTAGGGTTTCATCGCCCGGATCCGGTCGAGGACCGGACGGTAGCGGGCGAGTTCGGGGTCGGCGGTGAGGAGGTTTTCGAGATGGGCATCCTCGAGCCGGTTGAGTTCGAGCGTGAAGAAGACGAGCGGGGTCGTTGCCTCGGTGATGCGGGTGTCGGCGTCGCCATAGGCCTTGGCGCGGGCGGGATCGAGGGTGTTCTGGTAGTGGCGGAGCCCGACATAGGACATGACCCGGCCGGCGCGGGCCTGGATCGCCTCGTATGCGCGGATGCAGCCGAGGAAACCGGCGGCATCGAGGCCGGCGAGCTTGCCCTCGTAACGCTCGGCGAAGGCGGCGGCTTCGGCCGTTACCCGGTCCATGTCGCGTGCGATCGCCGGATCGTCCGGAGCGGCATAGAGGGCGGAGAGATCCCATTCCGGCAGCGGCCCGAGGCCCTCCCCGTCGCGGGCGGCATCGCGGGCGTCGAAGATGCGGGCGTGGGGCATCGGTCCTCTCCGGGGGTTGCTGCTGTTCCCGGTCTAGGCGATCCCCGGAGGGGTGTCGAGCGACCGCAGACGATCGCTCCGGATGGGAGGCCCACGCGTGAAAACCCCCTTAAGCCGTTGATCCTGAACCGGGAGTAAAAGCTGATTATTCGTAAACGTGCCTTGGGCGGCGCCGCCTAGGGCGGGCCCGGCGCCTTGTCGCCTGCCGAAGGGCCAGGGGGCATGTGCGGCGCGCAAGGGGGAGCGTCGCGGCCAGCTTTCCCTGCGCCCCCGGCACGGGCAAGCAGGGCAGCGTCATCGCTCCCCTGCCCGAGGTGAGGGCCGGGCGGCCCGCCATGCGGGTCGCGGGACGGCCGGCGGGGTCAGGCCACCCGCGACGGAAGCGGCCTGCCGGCGAAATGCGCCTCGAGATTGTCGACGGCGAGCATGCCCATGGCGGTGCGGGTCTCGAGCGTGGCGGAGCCGATATGGGGGAGCAGGGTGACGTTCTCGAGCGCCACGAGTTCGGACGGGACCTTCGGCTCCTCGGCGAAGACGTCGAGACCGGCGCCGGCGATGCGGCGCTCGCGCAGCGCGGCGATCAGCGCGGGCTCGTCGATGATGTCGCCGCGGGCGGTGTTGACGAGATAGGCGGTCGGTTTCATCAGCGCGATCCGCTCGGCCGAGATCGCGCCGCGGTTGGCGCCGCCGCCCGGAATGTGCAGCGAGACGACGTCTGCCTCCGCCATCACCGCCTCGATGGAGTCGCGGCGTTCGGCCGGGAAGTCGAGGCCGGCGGGTTCGGAGCGGTTGAAGTAGATCACCTTCATGCCGAAGGCGAGATGGGCGCGCCGGGCGGTGGCCTGGCCGATGCGGCCGAAACCGATGATGCCGATGGTCTTGCCCTGCAGCCCCATGCCGAGCCATTGCGTCGCCCGGAATCCGCCCCAGCGGCCGTCGCGCAGCGCCTTCCCGGTCTCGTACATGCGTCGGGTGGCGGCGAGCATCAGCGCGATGGCGATGTCGGCAGTGGCGTCGGTGAGCACGTCGGGCGTGTTGGAGACGATGACGCCGGCTTGCCTGGCGGCCTCGAGGTCGATGTTGTTCACGCCGACGCCGAAATTCGCGACGATCTGCGCCTTTCGCGAGGGCCTGAGCAGCAGGTCGCGGTCCACGGTTTCGGTGATCGTGGTGAGCACGCCGTCGGCTTCGTCGAAGGCGGCCTCCATCCGCTCGCGTGAGAGCGGCTCGTCCTCCGGGTTGAAGGTAGCGTCAAAGAGGTCGCGCAGGCGATCCTCGACCGCGGGCGGCAGCTTGCGGGTGACGACGACGCGGGGAAGGGACATCCGGGGGAACCTCTCGGGATCAGAACAGACGGCCGCCGAGGGGCACGTCCTGATCGGGGGTGACGAGGACGACCTCGCCGTCGGCATCCGGGACGCCGAGGACGAGGACCTCGGAGCGGACGGGGCCGATCTGGCGGGGCGGGAAGTTGACGACGGCGAGCACGCGGCGGCCGATGAGCGTCGCCGGCGTGTAATGTCGGGTGATCTGCGCCGAGGCGCGGCGGGTGCCGAGTTCGGGGCCGAAATCGACATACAGTCTGAAAGCGGGTTTGCGCGCCTCGGGAAAGGGCTCGGCCTCCACGATCCGGCCGACACGGATGTCGACCTTGAGGAAATCGTCGAAGCTGATCTCTTCCATGCCCGTCTCCCGTTCGTGACGAGGAAGCCGGAACGGGGCGGCGAGGGCAAGGGGCTATTGATCGGAGGCGCGCTTGCCCGCGTTCCGCAACGATCGTAGGCGTAGGTGGAGCAGCCGATGGGGCACGTCGTGCTCCGGCGCGAGGACGGGCCGATGACGGACATGGCGAGAGGCTGGCTTGTCGCGTGGCTGATTCCGGGGCCGGAATCGGCCGCGGCGGTGTGGCCCTAGGTCATGCGAACGGATGTGCGCGCACTCAGCGACCGCATTCTGGCGGGACCGACGGCGACGGCCGCGCTGCTCGACTGGTGCGAGCGACACGGGATCGCGGAGGGGCCGATCCGGGTCGTGCATCTGCGCGGGCATCGGCGCCCCGATCCCGGGCAGGCGGCGCGCGAAGCGCTGCAACTGGATGCGGACGAGCGTCTGGCCTACCGGTCGGTGCAATTGCTGCGTGGCGATGTCCCGCTCGCCTGGGCCGAGAACTGGTTCGTTCCCGACCGGCTCCCCGCTCCGATCGGCCGCGCGCTCGAATCGAGCGATGTGCCGTTCGGCCGCGTGGTGGCGCCGCTCTGGCCGCGACGGCGGAACCTCGCGGTCCGGTTCATCGGGCTGGAAACGCGCGGGCGGAGCGGAGCGACGGTGCTCGAACATGAAGCGGTGCTGAGCGACCGGCACGGCCGGCCGCTCTGCCTCGTGCATGAACGCTATTGCGCGGCGCTCCTTGGCCAGGGAGCGCGGGAGCATGGATGAGGGACGGACAAGAAAAGGCCTGCCGTGGATCGCGGCAGGCCTCGGAATCGTTTTCTGCCCGTTCCCGGCCGGTCAGGCGCGGGAGGTGAGCTTCTGCGCCATCTCGCGGAGTTCGGCGAGGCTCTCCTGGATGCGGGCCGAGACGATCTCGTAGGCTTCGCTATTGGCCTTCTGCGCGGCCTCGGCAAGGGTCTGCATGTTGCTCAGCGCCTTCTCGAAGGCGGCGCGGGCAAGCTCGCCCTGGGCCTTGGCGGAGTCGGCGTCGAGCTTGGTCGTGTCGAGGTTCTGGAAGTGCTTCTGCGCCTCGGAGATCGTCTCCTCGAAGATCGCGACCTGCTTCTTGAAGAGGTCCTGATAGCCCGCGGCGGCGGCCTGGTTGGCCTTCACGAGGGCTTCCATGTTCTTCTTCTGGGCCTGGACAAGGGCCTCGGTATCGACGCCGGGCACCTTGAGGCCGGCGAACTGCTTGGTGAAGTCATTCTGCCGGAAGAAGTCGGTCATCTTCTCGACGTCGAACTGGAAGGTCTTGGGGTCAAACATTGGGAATCTCCCTTTCACACTGGCTTCGGGTGGCGGGATCATCCGCGCACAAGGGGGATATGCTGCACTGCAGCATATCAGTCAAGAGGGTTTTGTTGCAGCGCAGCAAAAAACTCCGATTCGATGGATGTCTCATTGGACAAGCTCGCGCGAACGGCGTGCGGCGGCGGCAACCGCATCGCGGAGGAGGGCAGGAAAACCATCCGGCGCCATCAGCACATCGAGTGCCGCGGCAGTGGTGCCGCCGGGGCTGGTGACATTCTTGCGAAGCGTCGCCGGGTCGGTGCCGCTCTCTGCGGCGAGAGCACCCGCGCCGGCAACGGTGGCGCGGGCGAGGCTGAGCGCGAGATCGGGCGCGAGCCCCTCGGCCTCACCGGCGCGGGCGAGGGTCTCGATCAGAAGGAAGACATAGGCAGGGCCCGAGCCGGAGACGGCAGTGACCGCGTCCATCGCCGTCTCCGCCTCCAGGCGGATGGTTTCGCCGACTGCGGAGAGCAGCGTCCCGGCCGTGGCGAGATGCGCCTCGTCTGCTGCCGGGTTGCCGACGAACGCGGTGATGCCGCGACCGATCGCTGCCGGCGTGTTCGGCATGGCGCGCACGATTGGCGTCCCGGGTCCGAGCAATGATTCGAGCCGGGCGAGCGTGGTCCCGGCGGCGATGGAGAGAAAGAGCGTGCGGCTGCTGGCGAGGGGGGCAACGCCTGGGAGCGCCGCCTCCATCGTCTGCGGCTTGACCGCGAGGAGGCAGGCAGCGGGCGCCTCCGGCAAGGCAGCGTTGAGGCGGAGTCCGTCGCGAGCCAGCGATTCGAGCCGCGGTCCGGGAGCGGGATCGAGGACGGTGACAGCGGCGGCAGGGAGACCGCGGGCGAGCCAGCCTTCCAGCAGCGCCGATCCCATCTTGCCGCAGCCGAGAAGGACGAGGCCCCGGGTGGCGATGTCGCGGAAGTGGTCGGTCATGACGCCCCTCTGACGGCCGGGCCGGCAGGGGAGGCCCAGCGTCTCAGGCCCGACCGTAAGCCTCGGTCATCGCGATGCCAAGCGCCTTTTCCGGCGTCTCGCCGTCCCAGGCGACGAGCTGGAAGGCGGGATAGAACCGTTCGCAGGCGGCAACGGCAGTGCGCACCATGTCGGTGATCTGCGCCTGTCCGGCCAGGGTGCCGCCGGCGCAGTTCAGCGAGTAGCGATAGACCATGAGCTTCTGGGCGGGCCAGAACACGAAGGCGCCGGACCAGATCTTGTCGTTGGCGAGCGCCATCACCCGATAGATCGCGCCGAGGCGGCGCTTCGACGGCGCAAATTCGAACGCGCAGACGAGGCGCAGCGCCTCTTCCGCGGACGACCAGGCAAGGGTCACGGAATAGGTGCGCCAGGTCCCCTCGATCGCCATGGCGATCTGATCCTCGGCCACGCGGTCGAAATCCCATGACTGCTCCTCGGCGAGGGTCTCGACGATGTCGATCGGGTGCAGGTCCTCGGTGTGGTAGTCGCGCTCGATAATACCCATGCCCGTGCCTCATGGCTTTCATGCCACCGGCGGGGCGAGCCCCGCGCGGGGGCAGTTGGTTAACAACAGGTAAGCAGGGTGCACCTGCGAACCTACAAGATATGGTGGTTGTTCCTGCCGAGTCTGTAAAGGGAAAAATTTGTGACCAAGATCGCAGACAGGCAGGCGGTCCTATTCCCCGGTCTTCCGCGCCGCCGATTCGAGGGCGGCAATGCGAGCGGCAAGCGCGGCGATCTCCGTGCGCAGGTGGTCGTTCTCCTCGCGTGCCTTCTGGGCCATGGCGCGGGTGGTGTCGAACTCGTCGCGGCCGACGAGGTTCCGGTCGGCGAGGAAGCGGTCAAGCATGCCCTTCATCGCCGTCTCGGCCTCGGTGCGGGCGCCCTGGGCGACACCGACCGCGTTCGTCATCAGTTGCGAGAGATCGTCGAGGATCTTGTTGCGGGTCTGCATGGCGGCCTCCGGGTGATCCTGTCCGCATATATGAGCAGATGTTCGGCTTGCCAAGGTTGACAGCGGATGCCCCTCCTCCGATGCAGGCGCGCCCCATGCCCAGCCGGAAGGGTCTTCATGCCGTTTGCCATTCCGTTTCCCGATATCGGTCCGAACCTCTTCGCCTTCGAGCTGTTCGGGGTCGAGATCGCGCTCCGCTGGTACGCGCTCGCCTATATCGCCGGGCTGGTGCTCGGCTGGCGCTATGTCGCGGCGCTCTGCCGGCGGGCGGATCTCTGGGGTGGCGCGGCGCCGATGCAGCCGGCGAAGACGGACGACCTCCTCACCTGGATGGTGGTGGGCGTGATCGTCGGCGGGCGGCTCGGCTTCGTCCTCTTCTATCAGCCGGGTTATTATCTCGCCAATCCTGACGAGATCGTCGCGATCTGGCGGGGGGGGATGTCCTTCCACGGCGGTTTCCTCGGCGTCGTCGTGGCAACCGCGCTGTTCGCGTGGAAGAACGGGGTGCCGATGCTGAGCCTCGGCGATGCGGTGGCGGCGGCAGCGCCGATCGGGCTCTTCTTCGGCCGCCTCGCCAATTTCGTGAACGCGGAACTCTGGGGCCGGCCGACGACCGCGCCCTGGGGCGTGGTGTTCCCGTCGGAGGCGGCGCAAACCTGCCCGTCCGGTTGGGTCGAGGCGGTCTGCGCGCGTCACCCGAGCCAGATCTACCAAGCGGGGCTCGAGGGGCTTGTCCTCTTCCTGCTCCTCGGCTGGGCGGTGTGGCGGGCGGGATGGCTTCGGCAGCCGGGGCGGGTGTTCGGCCTCTTTCTCGCCGGCTACGGCCTTGCGCGAATCATCGTCGAATTCTTCCGGCAGGGGGACGCGCAGTTCGCGGGGCCAGGCAACCCCTGGGGCCTCGTCGTCCAGTTCGGGAGCGGGATCGACTCCTGGGGGTTCACCATGGGGCAGGTGCTGACGCTGCCGATGCTGGCGCTGGGCCTGTGGCTGATCGCGCGGAAGCAGCGTGTCCCCGCCTGACGCGCATCCCGCCCCGCCCCTGATGCGGCTGATCCGCGAGCGGATCGCCGAAGCCGGGCCGATGCCGGTCGCGGACTATATGGCGCTCTGCCTCGGACATCCGGAACATGGTTATTACATCACGCGCGATCCCCTGGGCGCGGGCGGTGATTTCGTCACCGCGCCGGAGGTGAGCCAGATCTTCGGGGAGATGATCGGCGGCTGGCTCGCGCAGGTCTGGATGGATGCGGGGCGGCCGGCGGCGGTGCTCGCCGAACTCGGGCCGGGGCGGGGCACGCTGATGGCGGATGCGCTCCGGGTGGCGGGGCGGCTGCCGGGGTTTCGCGAGGCGGTGTCGCTGTGGTTGGTGGAGACGAGCCCGGCGCTCCAGGCAGCGCAGGCGGCAGCGCTCGGCTCTTGGGCGCCGCAATGGGCGGATCGGGTGGAGGCGCTGCCGGAGGGGCCGCTGCTCGTCGTCGCCAACGAGTTCTTCGACGCGCTCCCCGTGAGACAGTTCCTGCGCCTCGCGCAGGGCTGGCAGGAGCGGGTGGTGGTCGCGGGATCGGAGGGTCTGGGCTTCGGCCACGGGCCGGTCACGGCATCGGCGGCGCTCGATGCGCGGTTCGGCGGCCTGCCGGAGGGGGCGGTGGTCGAGGTGAACCCCGAGGGCGAGGCGGTTGCGGCGGAGATCGGACGGCGGATTGCCGCCTGCGGGGGCGCGGCGCTCATCGTCGATTACGGGGAATGGGATGGGACAGGCGACACGTTGCAGGCGGTGGCAGGGCATCGTTTCGCCGATCCGCTGGCGGCGCCGGGAGAGGCGGATCTGACCGCGCATGTAGGTTTCCGGGCGCTTGCGGAGGCCTCGGGGCTGAAGACGTGGGGACCGGTGGCGCAGGGCGTGTTCCTCGAGCGGCTCGGGATCACCCGGCGGGCGCGGATCCTCGCGCGGGCGGGGGGCGAGGCGGCGGCGCGAGTGGCGGCAGGACATCGCCGCTTGACGCATCCCGCCGAGATGGGCGAGGTGTTCAAGGCGATGGCGCTCACGCAACCGGGAGCGTCGGCTCCGCCGGGATTTGCAACCGGACCGATGGCCAGACCGACGAGATGAAATGACGCTCGAGATCCTGACATCCGACCTCCTCGCCGGCACGCGCCACGGTTTCTTCACCCGGCGCGGCGGCGCATCGTCAGGGATCTATGCCGGGCTGAACTGCGGTCCGGGGTCGGGGGATCAGGCGAGCGTCGTCGCCGTGAACCGGGCGCGGGTGGCCGACGCGCTCGGCGTCGCGCCAGGGCGGCTCCTTGCGCTGCATCAGGTCCATTCCGCGGACGTGGTGGTGGCCGGGCGCGAAGGCTGGGCGGAGCGCCCGCAGGCCGATGCCGCGGTGACGGCGGAGCCGGGGATAGTGCTCAGCGTGCTCACCGCGGATTGCGCGCCGGTCCTCTTCCATGATCGCGAGGCGGGCGTGATCGCCGCGGCGCATGCCGGCTGGCGCGGCGCGCTCGATGGAGTGATCGAGGCCGCGGTCACGATGATGGTGCGGCTCGGCGCCGAGCGGGGGCGCATCCGGGCGGCGGTGGGCCCCGCGATCAGCCAGCGCGCCTACGAGGTCGGGCCGGAGTTCGTCGAGCGTTTCATCGACGAGGACCCCACCTACGGGCGGTTCTTCTCGGGCGGTACCGGCGATCGGGCGCTCTTCAACCTGCCCGGATTCGTGCTCTCGCGGCTCAGGGAGGCGGGTGTGGGCGAGGCCGAGTGGATCGGCGCCTGCACCCATTCTGACCCGGAACGCTTCTACTCCTATCGCCGCACGAGGCAGGCCGGCCAGAGCGATTACGGCCGCCTGATCTCGGCCATTGGTCTCTAGAAGCGCTTTCCGGTCCGATCGCATCGGACCGGGCGCTCCATCTTGCTGACTGGTCGCGATTTCCGGGTCAGCAGGTGGGACCGCCTGGTTCGAAATCGCTCCAGCGCCTGCCCGTCGCTGCGCCCTCCGCCGGGGGCGAGCCCGCGCCCCGCGTCTGATCCGGCCGGTCCTCCCGGGCGTTCGGAACCATTGGGCGGTGAGCGGATTGCATCCCCAGAGCGGAAGCGGACGCATATCGGCGCGGCTGACTCGATGGCGCCCGCTGACCGGAGGAATGTTCAGAAGGAGCGAACTGATGACGGAAGCTGAACAGGGCACCACGGGTACCACGGGCCCGTCGAGCGATGTGGAACGGGCGCGGCACCGGCTGGAGGAGGAACGGCGTGCCGCGGAAGGCCTCGCCCGCGAGGCCAGGGATGCCGCGGGCGGCATCGGCGAGCGCGCCAGGCGGATGGCGGCCCGGCAGGGCGAGGAAATGCGCGGCGAGGCGGTGAGCCATCTGCGCCACTTCGCTGACGCCGTCCGTCATGCCGGCGACGAACTTGGGGAGAAGGAGCCCGGCGTGATCTCCGACGTGGTGCGCGAGGCCGCCTACGGGCTCGAGCGTTTCACCGACTCGCTGGCGCACAAGCAGCCCTCGGAAGTCTTCAACTCCATACGCGACTTCGGGCGGCGGCATCCGGGCGCCTTCCTCGCCGGCAGCATGCTGATGGGGTTCGCGTTGGCGCGCTTTGCAACCACGCCGGCGCCACGCCGCTCGACCGGGCACGAGGCCTACGGCGGCGAATACGGCTATCGTGGTCCTGATGGCGGGCCGGCTTCGGGTTACGCCGGCGCCGGTTATCCGGGCGCAGGAGCCGGGAGCGGCCTCGGCGGCGCGGATCCCGGCAGGACCGCCGGCGGCTCGGCGAGCGCCGATGTGGCCCGCACCGGTGCAGCTTATCCGAGCAGCGCCGGCACGACCGGCATGGCTTACGGCGCCGGCGGCAGCGGCACGCCGGGATCGGATTATTCCTCGCAAGACGCGAGCGGAGGCAAGGTTTCCCCCTCCGCCGGCACCGGGGATGTCGGCACGGGCGAGGCCGGTCAGGGCTCACCCGCCAGCTCGGCACTTCCGGGAAGCCCCAGTGGCCCGACGCGCGGAACGTCGGGGAGCATTGGCAGTGCGGGCTCCGGATCGACGGGTGCGGGAGGCAAGGGATGAGCGTGCAGCAGGACCCCAAGGACACGCGGTCCTTCTCGGACCTGATCTCCGATCTCGTCACGCAGATGACGTCGCTGTTCCGCACCGAGACGACGCTGCTCAAGGCCGAGATGCGGGAGAATCTCACCAAGCTCGGCACCGGCGCGGGTGAGATCGGCGCGGGCGTGATGATCGTGCAGGCGGCGCTTATCATTCTCCTGATCGCGCTCGTGCATGCCATCGAATCGCTCGGGCTGGGCTTCGGCTGGGCTTCGCTGGTCGTCGGCGTCATTTTCGCCGCGATCGGTGCCTTCCTGCTCAAGAAGGGCAAGGACAACATGTCGGCGTCCGCCATGACCCCGGAGCGCACCACGCGCCAGGTCGGCAAGGACGCGCAACTCGTCAAGGAGGAGACCCGATGACCGACAGGTCGGCAGAAGAACTCGAGCGTGATGCCGAGCGCATCCGCAGCGGCATCGCGCATACCGCCGAGGAGCTGAAATACCGGATGCAGCCCGGACATGTGGTGGATGAAATGACGCGCTACCTGCGCGAAAGCGACAGTTCGATCGCGCTCGACAACATGCGCCGGCAGATCCGCGACAATCCGCTGGCGCTGGCGCTGGTCGGGACGGGCGTTGCCTGGCTGATCTTCGGCAACCGGCAGAGGGGGAGCGGCTACGGCTACCGCGAATCCTACGGTGAGGGCGAGTTCCATGGCGGCTATGACGGGCCGCCCGCGGATACCCATGCCGCCGGTGGAACCGGCGTCGGCTACGTGGCCGGCGCGGACGGGACCGGCAGTACCGGCAGCAC
>CAYMOD010000004.1:11162-25207 GCA_964391945.1 uncultured Rhodobacterales bacterium
GCGCACCGTGCGCGCGAGGCTGGACAGGACTATCGCCATCGCGCCGGCGAGGCGACCGAGGGCGTGAGCGACCGGATGCGCGAGTTCGTGCACGACGCGCGCGACCGGGTCCGCGACTGGGGAACCGATGCCGGCAGCCGGGTTCGTGACTTCACCGAGCGCGCCGAAGAGCGCTGGCACGATGTCTCCGAACGGGGCCGGCACTGGACCGAGCGCCGCAGCCACTCCGCTCGCGACCAGGGCAGCAGCCTCGTCTCGATGATCGAGCGCGAGCCGTTCCTCGCGGGGGCGATCGGCCTTGCCATCGGTGTGGCGCTCGGCACGATGCTGCCAAAGACGCGGATCGAGAAGGAGACCTACCAGGATGCCCGTGCCCAGGTGCGGCGCGGGGCGGAACGCGCCTTCGATTACGCGAGCGACCGCGCGCGGCACATGGCGCAGGATGTCTATGAGGCCGGCCGGGCCGCCGCCGAGCGCGAGGGATTGGTCCCGTCCGGCGAGCGCACGATGGCCGAACGCGTCGGCAATGTCGCGAGGGCGGCGGCGGATGCCGCGGTCGAGGATACGGAGCACGAGGCCGCGCGCGATGACGCGGGCAACAACATCGGCGGCTCCGCGGCCGGCACAGCTGGCGCCGGCTCCCCTCGGGGCACGTCGGACCGTATCCCCGGCGCCGGCATTGTCCGGCCGAAGACCGGCACCGACGATCTGACCTCCCGCGCCGCGACGCAGACCCGCGACACCGGGGCCGGGGGCACCGGGTCGGCCTGAGCCTGAGCCGGAGACGGAAGAAGCGAGACGCCGCCTCCAGAGGCGGCGTTCTTGCGTCGTGACACTCTCTGGGGCGTGACGGGCAGAGGAGGAGCGGCGAATGCGGGCAAGCTTCGACTATGGCGGCTGCAATGTCATGGTGATCGGCGGTACCAGCGGCATCAACCTCGGCATCGCGCGGGCCTTCGCCAATGCCGGCGCCCGGCTCGGGGTGGCGTCACGCCGGCCGGAGAAGGTGGAAACGGCCGCCGCCGCTCTGTCGCGGGACGGCCGCCCGGCGCTCGGCTATGCGCTCGATGTGCGCGACGCCGCAGCGGTCGGCGAGGCCGTCGCCGCCTTCGCGGCAGAGGCGGGGCCGATCGACGTCCTCGTCTCCGGGGCAGCGGGAAATTTCCCGGCGCTTGCGCGGGACCTCAGCCCGAACGGGTTCAAGGCCGTGGTCGATATCGACCTCCTCGGCACGTTCAACGTGATGAAGGCGGCCTATCCGCACATGCGGCGACCGGGCGGCAGCCTGATCAACATCTCGGCGCCGCAGGCCCGGGTGGCGATGGCGCATCAGGTTCATGTCTGCGCGGCCAAGGCCGGCGTCGACATGGTGACACGTTGCCTCGCGATCGAATGGGCTCCGGAGGGGCTCCGGGTGAACGGCGTCGTGCCCGGTCCGATCGAAGGGACCGAGGGCATGGCGCGGCTCGCACCGACGCCCGAGGCGCAGCGGCTGGTCAGGGAGGGGGTGCCGATGCGTCGCTTCGGCGCTCCCGACGACGTGGCGCGCGTCTGCCTCTTCCTCGGCTCGGAGGCCGCATCCTACGTCAATGGCGCGGTGGTGGCCGCGGATGGCGGCTGGGTCCTGACCGGCGCCTCGCTGCCGATCCAGCCTCAAGGTCCAGGGAGTTTCCTGCCTGATTCAGAAACCTGAAGCCAGGTGGAACCTGAAGCCGAGTGGGCTTGGTCAGGCGGAAACGAGAGGCTGACGGCGGGTCAGCCGGCCGGGACGTAGCGGTAGGCGTCGCCGACGCGTTCGGCGCGGCCGATGCCGGGATAGGGCAGGTGATAGCCGAGGAACGGCATCCGGTCGGTCGCGAGCTGATCAAGGAGCGCGATGCGGGTTGCGGCGGCCATCCCGGGATCATGGTCGGTGCTCCCCGGCAGATCCGGACGCTCGAACGCAAGGTGCGGATCGACAAGGACGTCGCCGACGACCATCAGCGATTCACCGTCCCGTTCGATCACGAACGACATGTGCCCCTCGGTATGGCCGTGGGTGGCGCGGGCGAAGATGCCCGGCAGGACCTCGGCGCCGTCGTCGAAGAACCCGGTCCGGTCCTCGATCGCGGGCAGGCGGCGCTGGGCGCCGACAACGAAGGATTTCCGATCCTCGGGGGTTGCGTCGAGCGTGCCGGGCGCCATCCAGTGATCCCATTCCTTGCGGCCGATCAGGTAGGCGGCATTGACGAACGCCGGCTCGTCGAAATCGTCGAGCACGCCCCAGAGGTGGTCGGGATGGCCGTGGGTGAAAACCACATGGGTGACCTCGGCGGGATCGACTCCGATCGCGGCCAGCGCGGCGATGAGTTCGCCGGTCGAGGGCATGAAGCCGGGGCCGGCGCCGGCGTCGAAGAGAACCGTCCGCTCGCCGTCCCGCAGGAGGGTCAGGTTGCAGTCGCGGCGGATGTCGGCGCCGGTCGTGCCGTGCTGCTCGACGATTGCCAGCGCTTCCGCCGGAAGGGCGCCGTAGACGAAGTCGGCGGGCAGTACCAGCGCGCCGTCGCTGACCGCATCGATCCGCGTGCCGCCGAACGCGACCGTGGTGGCGGCCCAGAGGCGGCCGGTGGCCATGAACGCCGCTCCGGCGGTCGCGCCGACGATGAGCCTGCGTCGTGTCAGCATCTCGAATCTCCCTCGAATTCTCATATTCAAGTCTGACAAGGAAGCGTCGGCAAAGCAATCGCGCGGCGCGGCGGCGGGGGTCGTGGCCGCGGAGGGCATGGCGCAAACCGCCCGGAAGTCTGCGCACGCCAGCGATGGCTCAGCGTTACGGGGCGAAGCCCTCGATGAGCTGTCGCAGACCAAGGGCGGCGCCGGCCGATCGCGGAGACGGTCACGGGGGCGCTGAAGCTCGGCAGGGCAAAGGGGCCGAGAGGCCCTGGTCCGACGGTGCAGCCGGCGGCGACGACCGCGCCAGCGGCGAGCCCGACCGCCACGCCCCAGAGCGGCAGCGCCGGCCTGTTCCAGAGGCGCGGCGACGCGGCCGCGAGGGCAGAGATCGTGGCGCCGATCAGGATGCCGCCAGCGCCGGGCGCGTCGGTGAGCCATGGCAGGCCCTGCGGCTCGACGGCCGGACGTGCCGGGAAGATCCGGATCCGCAGCGCTGCAAACGGTCTGGAAAGGATGGTATAGGCGGAGATCCCCCTCACCAGGACCACCACTGCGGCGCGGAGATCACCGCCGCCCGCGCGGGCAAGGGCGCCGTAGCCGCAATTGCCAGTCAGCGCCAATCCCGTAGCCGAAGGCGAGGCCGCTGGCCAGCGAGGCCCATGGGACCCAGACGGCACCGAGATGGTGGGTCGCGAGCGGCGGAACCAGATCCGCGGCGATGGCGGCCTGCGTCGTCAGGGTGGCGATGCCGATGCGACGCCCGAGGTGCGGAGGCGGCGGGTGTCGCCGCCATGGAGCCAGTCCTCGATCGCGCCGAGCGCGCAGAACCGGCCCGCCCGCGCGGCAAGGCCGAGGACGATGCCCCCGGCAAGGCTGAGGACAATGCCTCCGGCAAGGCCGACAAGGGCCGCGAGAACCGGCTCCTCGCTCCAGTCGATCATCACCAGCCCCTCCGACCGGCATGGATCTCCCGATCCGGGATGTTTCGCCGCGCAGAGCGGCGGCGTCGGAAACGGCGCGGGCCGGGCGCGGCCAGGCTGGGGCGGACGCATCAAGCAGGATCGCGCGCCGGGGAATGGATCCAGCGACGCGTGGATCATCATGGCGCTCCTGCGGCGGCAGGGTTCAGGGATCTTTCGTGCAGAAGATATCATACACGGTTTCGATCAACCGTCGCGGCCTGTCGTCGGCGAGGCGGTAGTACATCGTCTTGCCGTCGCGGCGCGGCACGACGAGCCCCTCAAGCCGGAGCCGGGCGAGTTGCTGGCTGACGGCGGCCTGGCGGGCCGAGAGCAGGCGCTCGAGCTCGGTCACCGACTTCTCGCCGCTTGCCAGATAGCAGAGGATGAGCAGCCGCCCCTCGTGGCTGATCGCCTTGAGGAAGTTCGACGCAATGGTCGCATTGTCGACCATGCGGTCCATCTCTGCGCCGGTCAGCCTGTCGGGTTCGAGTTGCGGTAATGCCATCCATCCCTCCCTGGGCTACAATCCCGCACCGGAACGGCCCGGCGACGGCTCCCGAGAGATCCGCGGCGGACAACGGGCTCCGCCCTTGCAGCGGCGCAGCGGGACCGGGATGTCCTCATCCATCCTCCAGCTTCTCCAGCATGCGGCCGAGGAGCGGCCAGAAGAAACTCTCGCCCGGGTAGCCTTCGATCCGCGCGACCTCCTCCCCGTCCTCCACCAGGACGAAGGTGGGCGTGACCAGCACCGGCGTGCTGAAGTTCAGATCACCCGGCAGCGGTTCATCGAGGCGGATGCGGCGCAGGGGCGCTGCGTCGCCTTCCGGCGTGAGGGGATAGGCGGTCGCGATATCGGCGTCCCAGCGGGTACACCAGACGCAGCCCGGTTCCTCGATCATGACGAGTTCGGTGGCGGTGGCGGGCATGGCAAGGATGACGAGAAGGACAAGGGGAATGGCAAGGAGGCGCATGTCGCGATTGATTGATTTCTCTATCGTCCGCAACGTAATCTAGATATGTGAATTATACAAGGTGGGCGCGATGTTCGACGTGAGCCTGTTCGGAGCGGCCCTGGCGGGGCTGCTGTCGTTTCTTTCACCGTGCATCCTGCCGATCGTGCCGTTCTATCTCAGCTACATGGCCGGGGTCGGCATGAACCAGATCGCCGAGAGCGGCGAGATCAGCCGGGCGGTGCGGATGCGCGCCGTCATGACGGCGTGTTTCTTCGCGGCGGGCGTGATCGTCGTCTTCATTGCGTTCGGCGCGACGGCAACCGCCTTCGGACAGCTGTTCCGCGAATGGTTCGACGTGCTGCGCTGGATCGCCGCGGCGATCATCCTGGTGATGGGCCTGCATTTCCTCGGCGTCGTGCGCATCGGCTTTCTTTACCGGCAGTTCCGCGCGGATGCCGGAGAGACGTCGAACATGTCGCTGGCCGGCGCCTTCGTCATCGGTGCGGCCTTTGCCTTCGGCTGGACGCCCTGCGTCGGGCCGGTGCTGGCGGCGATCCTCTTCACCGCGGCCGGCGAGGAGACGGTCGGGCAGGGAGTGCGCCTGCTGGCGGTCTACGGGCTGGGGATGACCCTGCCGTTCGTGCTGGCGGCGCTGTTCATCGGCCCGTTCATGCGCTGGATGCGCGGCTTCCGGCGGCACCTGCCGAAGGTGGAAAAGGCGATGGGTCTCCTGCTGGTCATCTTTGCCTTGCTGATCGGGACGAACACGATCAACTGGATTGCGAACTGGATGCTGGAGGCGGCTCCGGACCTCTGGCTGCTGGTGTGAGGAGGAAGACATGAAACGGATTCTGGCGGCTCTTGCGGTCGCGGTGGTGGCGGCGCAGGCGGCCGCGGTCGAGATGGGCGACGACGGGCTGCACAAGGCCGCGTGGATGCAGGACACGTTCAAGGATCTGCGCGAGGATCTCGATGAGGCGAACGATCAGGACAAGCGGCTGCTGGTCCTTTTCGAGCAGCGGGGCTGCATCTATTGCACGCGGATGCATGAGGACGTCTTCCCCCGGCCCGAGATCGCCGAGCTTCTGAGCGACCGGTACTTCGTCGTGCAGATGAACCTGCACGGCGACACGGAGATCACCGATTTCGACGGCGAGGCGCTCCGCGAGAAGCAGGCGGCGCGGAAATGGGGCCTGATGTTCACGCCGACGATGATGTTCTTTCCCGAGGAGGTGCCCGAGGGCGTGCCGGCCCACGAGGCGGCGGTCGCGGTCATGCCGGGCGCCTTCGGGCCGGGGACGACGCTCGATCTGCTTACCTGGGTCAGCGAAAAGCGCTACGAGGACCAGTCCGGGGAGGACTTCCAGCGCTACCACGCCCGGATGATCCGGGAGCGCGACGATGGCAGCGCCGATTGACACCGCCGGGAGCGCAACTGGCCTTCGGCCAAGAGCCGGGGCTGGCTGCCGCGGGGCGTTTCCGCCACGAAGCGCAGGCATCTCCCGATCCGCCCTCTCCCGGCAGGAGCGAAGGGGCAGATCACCGTCCAGACCTTACATTCACTTTTTCGAATTGGACGTTGCGGCGAGGGCGCTGGATGGATACGGTGCGGGAAAGAATATCGGGGAGGAGAGATGATACGCTTGACGCTGATCCTGGCGTTCGCGGCGGCGTGGCCGGCCCTGGCCGAAGTTGCGCCGCAGGCGGTCACCTACGACGAGTATGGCGCGGTGGCGGAGCCGCTGACCGACCAGCCCGGCGACCCGGAGGCGGGCATCGTGGTGATGACGACACGAGGGGATGGCAACTGCATCGCCTGCCATCAGGTGGCCGCGCTCGAGGAATTCCCGTTCCACGGCGAGGTGGGCCCGCCGCTTGACGGCATCGCGGCCTACCGGACGGCGGCGGAGCTTCGCGGCATCGTCGCCAACCCCAAGCATACCTTTCCGGGAACGGTGATGCCGGCCTTCTACAAGTCCGAGGGATTCATCCGTCCGGGAGAAGGATTCACCGGCAAGGCGGCTGAGGAGCCGCTTCCGCCGCTGCTCACGGCGCAGCAGATCGAGGATGTGGTCGCCTTTCTGATGACGCTCACCGAATAGGCGGCCGGGAGCAAGGAGACGAGAGCGATGGAGAGACGAGAGGTTCTGATGCTGGGCGTCGGTGCCATCGCGGCGCTGGGCCTGCCGCTGCCGGCCTGGGCGGCGGCCGATGATGCGGTCGCGGCCTATACCGGCGGGGCCGAGCCGGTGGAGGACGGCATCACGCTCGATGCGCCCGAGATTGCCGAGAACGGCAACACGGTGCCGATCAGCGTGGCGGCCGATGGCGCCGCGGAGATCGTGGTGTTCGCGATGGGAAACCCCAATCCTGGGGTCGTCACCTTCAAGTTCGGACCGCTCGCCGGCAGACAGGAGGCATCGACGCGGATCCGGCTGGCGGAGACGCAGGACGTCGTCGCGATCGCGAAGATGCCCGACGGCACGTTCCGGCGCGTTTCGAAGGAGATCAAGGTCACGATCGGTGGCTGCGGCGGCTGACGGAGAAGGGAAAGAAGATGGCAGAGAACGTAAAGCCCCGCGTCAAGGTGCCCTCGAGCGCCTCGGCCGGCGAGACGGTCGAGATCAAGACCCTGATTTCGCATCAGATGGAATCGGGCCAGCGGCGCGACGACGATGGCAACGTGATCCCGCGGTCGATCATCAACCGCTTCGTTGCGACGTTCAACGGCGAGACGGTGATTGACGTGGTGATCGAACCCGCGGTCTCGACGAATCCGTATTTCGAGTTCCAGGCCAGGGTGCCGGAATCGGGCGAGTTCGTCTTCACCTGGTACGACGATGACGGATCGGTCTACGAGGACACGGCGTCGGTCGAGGTGAGCTGACGCGGGCGGCACGCGAGGGAGGGGACCACGTGACGGCAAGAACAGGGGCGATGCTCGGTCTGGTCGGGCTTCTGGCGATGCCCGCTCTGGCCCAGGACGGAGAGGAGAGCCTCGTCGTCAACGACGAGATCGAGATCACGCTGCGGGCGCCGGCGCCGGCGCATCTCGAGGGGGCCCTGCCCGGGATCGTCTCGGGCTGGGTCTACCGTTCGCCCGAGACGCAGGATCTGCAGCGGGACGATTTCGACAATCCCGGCATGCTCTACGTCGATCAGGCGCGCGAGGTCTGGAACACCGCGCTCGGAACCGGGGATCAGTCCTGCGCCTCCTGTCACCAGGAGCCCGAGACCATGCGCGGGGTCCGGCCGGTCTATCCGAAGTGGGACGAGGCGAGGGGCGCGTTGCAGTCGCTGGAAATGCAGGTCAACGAGTGCCTGACCGAGCGGATGGGCGCCGAAGCCTGGGAGTGGGACGGCGACGACATGAAGAACATGACGGCGCTCATCGCCTCGGTCTCGCGCGGGATGCCGATCGACGTTGCGATCGACGGCCCGGTCCAGTCGATCTGGGAGCAGGGCAAGGAGATGTACTATACCCGCTACGGTCAACTCGAACTCTCCTGCGCCAGCTGCCATGAGAAATACTCCGGCTACCTGATCCGGTCCGACCATCTGAGCCAGGGCCACACCAACGGCTTCCCGGCCTACCGGTTCAGCACGACGGCGCTGGTCTCGACGCACAACCGGTTCCGCGGCTGCATCCGCGACACCCGGGCGGAAACCTTCCCGATCGGCAGCGAGGAACTCCTGGCGCTCGAACTCTATGTCGCCTCGCGCGGCAACGGGCTCTCCGTCGAAGGGCCGTCGGTCCGACACTGAGCCCCGGCCATCACCCGCGCGTCCCGCCGGCCCCCTTCCGGGGGCTGGGCCCATCCCCTGTCCGCCCGGAGGCTGCTCGTGATTCATCGCCGTCATTTCCTGCAGGCCGGAATCGCTGCCGCTGCGATCATCGGTGGCTCGCGTCCCTGGGCGCGGCTCGCCGCGCAGCAGGCGCTGACCCAGGACCAGCTCCTGCAGTTCGACACGTTTGGCAATGTCAGCCTGATCCACATCACCGACATCCATGCGCAGGCGGTGCCGGTGTGGTTTCGCGAACCGGAGGTCAATCTCGGGGTCGGCGCGGTCGCGGGGAAGCCGCCACACCTCGTCGGCGAGGCATTCCGCGGCCTTTACGGGATCGAGAAGGGCTCCGCGCTCGACTATGCGCTGACCTGCGATGACTTCGCGGCGCTGGCGCGGGAATACGGGCGGATGGGCGGGCTCGACCGGATCGCGACGGTGGTCAAGTCGATCCGGGCGGAGCGGCCGGACGCCCTCCTCCTCGACGGCGGCGACACCTGGCAGGGGAGCCTTCCGGCGCTGAGGACCGGGGCGGCGGACATGGTGCGGGCGATGAACGCGCTCGGCACCGATGCGATGACGGCGCATTGGGAGTTCACGCTCGGCACCCCGCGCGTCAACGAGATCATCGAGCGCGAGCTTGGCTTCCCGTTCCTCGGCCAGAACATCTTCGATGCCGAGTGGGACGAGCCCGCCTATCCGCCCTACGAGATCTTCGAGCGGGGCGGGGTGCAGGTGGCGGTGATCGGCCAGGCGCTGCCGGTTCTGGCGATCGCCAACCCGTCATGGCTGTTCCCGGGCCTGTCGTTCGGCATCCGCGAGGAGCGGATCGCCGCGCTGGTGCAGGAGGTGCGCGGAGCAGGGGCCGAGGTCGTGGTGCTGCTCAGCCACAACGGGTTCGATGTCGACCGCAAGCTCGCGGGCCGGGTCGAGGGGATCGACGTGATCCTGACCGGCCACACCCACGACGCGCTGCCCGAGCCGGTGCTGGTTGGCAGGACACACCTGATCGCGTCGGGGAGCCACGGCAAGTTCCTGAGCCGGATCGACCTCGACGTCCGGGATGGCGCGGTGAAGGATCTGCGGCACAAGCTGATCCCCGTCTTTGCCGATGTCATCGAGCCTGACCCGGAGATGGCGGCACTGATCGCCGAGACGCGGGCGCCCTTTGCCGGGGAACTGTCGGAAGTGCTCGGGCAGACCGATTCGCTCCTGTACCGGCGGGGGAATTTCAACGGAACCTGGGACGATCTGATCTGTCAGGCATTGCTCAGCGAGCGGGAGGCGGAGATCGCCCTCTCGCCGGGGTTCCGTTGGGGGGCAAGCCTGCTGCCGGGGCAGGACATCACGCGCGAGGACGTGTTCAACGCCACCGCGATCACCTATCCCGAGGCCTATCGGACGGAAATGACGGGCGAAACGTTGAAACTGGTTCTCGAAGACGTGGCCGACAACATCTTCAACCCCGACCCCTACTACCAGCAAGGTGGCGACATGGTGCGGGTGGGCGGCATGGGCTACCGGATCGATGTGTCCCGGAAGATCGGCAGCCGGATCAGCGACATGACGCTGCTTGCGACGGGCGCGCCGATCGACCCCGCGCGCAGCTATGTCGTCGCCGGCTGGGCGAGCGTCAACGAGGGCACCGAGGGGCCGCCGATCTGGGAGGTGGTCGAGAGCCACGTCCGCCGGCAGGGCACCGTCGCGGTCGCGCCGAACGAGAGCGTTGTCGTCGAAACGGAGTGAGTGGGCCGCGCCTCATGGCGGGTGTTTTCCTGCGAGGGCTACTCGCGGTGCGCCAGCTCGAATCAGGATGCTGACCTCACCTTCACTTGAAACGAAGGCCCACATTCTCCTTGATCCGAAATCTGGCGATTGATCTCCCGATTCACATCAAATAATGTGAATATGACAGAAGGCGGGAGGGCGACTGGATGGCGGAGACGCGAAGGACATTCCTGACAGCAGCGCTCGCCGGCGGCGCCGGGCTTGTGGCTGGGCAAGTCGCGGCACAAGGCGATCCGGCGATCATCGAACTGCAGCCATGGAGCCGGTATCTGGGCGATGGGGTGGATGCGCGTCCTTACGGACATCCCTCGCAGTTCGAAAGTCACGTGGTGCGGCGGAACGTGGACTGGTTGACCGCGGACCGGGTCAGCAGCGTCAACTTCACGCCGCTGCACGACCTTGACGGGATCATCACGCCGAACGGACTCTGTTTCGAGCGGCACCACGCCGGGATCGCGGAGATCGACCCGGCGCAGCATCGGCTGATGATCAACGGTCTCGTCGAGAAGCCGCTGGTCTTCACCCTGCAGGACCTGATGCGGTTCCCGCGGGAGAACCGGGTCTATTTCCTGGAATGCGCGGCGAATTCCGGGATGGAATGGCGCGGGGCGCAGCTCAATGGCTGCCAGTATACGCACGGAATGATCCACAACCTGGTCTATACGGGGGTGAGCCTCCGCCGGATCCTCGAGGAGGCGGGCCTCAGGCCGAACGCGAAATGGATCATGCCGGAAGGCGCGGACGCGAGCGCAATGACGCGGTCGATCCCGATCGAGAAGGCGCTCGGCGACTGTATGATCGCCTTCAAGATGAGCGGCGAAGCCCTGCGGCCCGAGCAGGGCTATCCGCTGCGGCTGGTGGTTCCGGGCTGGGAAGGCAACATGTGGGTGAAGTGGCTGCGCCGGATCGAGGTCGGCGACCAGCCCTGGCACCACCGCGAGGAGACGTCGAAATACACCGATCTCCTCGAGAACGGGAAGGCGCGGCGCTTCACCTGGGAGATGGATGCGAAGTCGGTCATCACCTCGCCCTCACCGCAGGCCCCGCTCACGCACGGCACGGGGCCGACGGTGGTCTCCGGCATCGCCTGGTCGGGACGGGGCACGATCCCGCGGGTGGACGTCACCTTCGATGGCGGCAGGAACTGGCACCAGGCGCGGATGGATGGCCCCTCGTTCGACAAGTCGATCCACCGCTTCTACTTCGAATTCGATTGGGACGGTCGGCCCCTGCTGCTCCAGAGCCGGGCGCATGACTCCACGGGTTACGTGCAGCCGACCAAGAAGGCGCTGCGGGAGATCCGCGGGGTCGAGTCAATCTACCACCAGAATGGCATCCAGACCTGGCATGTGAACGAGCAAGGGGAGGCCGAGAATGTCGAGGTGTCGTGAGATGACGCGCTTCCGTGCCAATGGATGCCCGATCTCCGCCACGCTCCTCCCCCGGCGCCGGCTGGTGCGAGCGACATGGTCCGGAAGCCTCGGCAGAGTCCTTGCGGGCGCGGCCTTCGGGGCGATGCTGGCCACCGATGCCGTGGCCGGGCCGCTGGGGCTCGGGCGCGAGGCAACGCCGGAGGAGATCGCCGCCTGGGATATCGACGTGCGCCCCGACGGCCAGGGCCTGCCCGAGGGTGAGGGCGACGTGATGACGGGCGAGACGATCTATACCGAGCGATGTTCGAACTGCCATGGCATCTTCGGCGAGGGTGAGGGACGCTGGCCGGTGCTGATGGGCGGTTTCGGCACGCTCGACCGCGAGCGGCCGGTCAAGACCGTGGGCTCGTACTGGCCCTATGCCTCGACGGTCTGGGACTACATCCACCGGGCGATGCCGTTCGGGGATGCGCAAAGCCTCACGGTTGACGAGGTATATGCGGTGTCGGCCTATGTGCTCTATCTGAACGACATCGTCGATGAGGATTTCGTCGCCAATGCCACGACCTACGCTGCCATCAGATTGCCGAACGAGGATGGTTTCCTTCCGGACGACCGCGAGGCGGCGGAGCTTGCGCAGTTCAGCGCCGAACCCTGCATGAGCGCGTGCAAGGAGAGCGTGGAGATCACCATGCACGCGGCGGTACTCGACGTCACGCCCGGGGGCGCCGGAACGGATCCGGAGGAGGGCGCGGCCGCTCCGGGCGCGGCCGAAACGGCGCCTGAAGAGGAAGCCGCGTTTACGGAGACGGACAAGACCCGGGACATGGAGGTGGCCATGGCGGATCCGGCGCTGATCGCGCAGGGCGAAGCGCTCTTCCCGCGATGCCGGGCCTGTCATGAGGTAGGCGAGGGCGCAGCCAACCGGGTCGGCCCGCATCTGAACGGTGTGCTTGGCCGCGCGGCGGCGAGCGTCGAGGGATTCCGCTACTCGCCGGCAATGCGGGAGGCGGCCGAGAGCGGTCTCGCCTGGAACCCCGGCGATCTCGTCGCGTTCCTGTCCGACCCGCGCGCCGTGGTGCCGGGAACCAGGATGGTGTTCCCGGGCCTGAGTCTCGAAGATGCGGAAGCAATGGCGGCCTATCTCGGCGCGCTCCCGGAGGAGGGCTGACAATGCAGGTGCGGACATGGGCACTGACGCTGGCATTGGCACTGGTGGCGGGAAGCGCCGGCGCCCAAGAGGCGCATGTGAGCGTCTATGATGGCACCTTCGATGACGCCAAGTTCGAACTCGAGCAGGCGATCGTGGCGCAGGGCCTGGTGATCGACCTCGTGAGCCACGTCGGCGACATGCTGAGCCGCACCGCGACGGATGTCGGCAGCGACGTCACCATCTTCGATGATGCTGTCGTCTATGCCTTCTGCTCTGCGCAGATATCGCGCCAGGTGATGGAAGCGGATCCGGCCAACCTCGTCCACTGCCCCTACACGATCTATGTCGCTGAGCGCGACGAAGAGGTGACACTTGGCTATCGCGACTTTCCGGATGGGCCGATGCAGGTCGTCGAGGATCTGCTCGGCGAGATCGTCGCCGAGGTGACGGGCGAGTAGATACAGGTACCTCGCGAGGCGGCTTCTGCGCTCCGCCGCAGGCCGCCGTCGATTCTCTTGTTCCAAAGTCTGGAGGGGAGGGGGAGTTCCGTTCTTGGCGGCTGTGGTTCATGCTGTGGATGGAATGGCTTGTCCTTGCGGCCGCCGGAGGGCGAAAATGGGAGCGCATTGTCAGGCAAGTCGAGTGATCCCGGACGCAGCGGCAGGAATGATCGGTTGTTCATGGAGGCTGTGCTGCGGATTGTCCGGAGAGGCAGTCCGGGCCGCGATCTGCCGGTGATATCCGGCAACTGGAGCAGCGTGTTCCGGCGCTTCAGTGACTGACACGAGGTCGATGGCTTCGAACGGATTTTCGATGCGTGTCCGAGGAGCCGGAGATGGAATACGCCATGGTCGATGCGCCCATCGCCAGGGTTCATCGCCCTGCGCGCCGACAAGACCTGCCAGAACTTCGCGCTACTGATCGGCCTCGCCGCCGTCATTAATTCACGATGAACCTCCACGGACCCTGGTACAAGGCGAAGAGGAGATCGCTCGGAAAGAAGCCGCCAATGCGCTCATCCGGACGAAGGCCACTAACGCGATCATCCTCGATATGCTGTCTGGAGTCGCCCGTTCAGGCTGCGGTCGTCGCACTTCCTTCAACCTGATCGCTGCGCCGTTGACGGATCGAGCGCATATGCCGGAAGCTTTCTGCCCGAGGGTGTTGCACCCGTATCGCCGTGCCGTCGGAGCGGACGAATTCAGCCGGAATGCCCGCTCGGCGGCCAGATTCGTTCATGCACTTCGGATGGCTCTCGTGGCAGTTCGGGCCGAACCCGCGTCCCCATGCGGCAATATGGCTCCCCTGCTTCCATCGCGAGGCTTCAGGAGGTGTCCCGGCCTGAGACGGCATCTGCGCTTTCTGCTACATTCATCCC
>CAYMOD010000005.1:0-2448 GCA_964391945.1 uncultured Rhodobacterales bacterium
GCCGCCGGTGCCGAGCGCCAGCACGGTGTCGCCCGGTTTCAGCCCGCCGTTGACGACGAGCGCGCGCCAGGCAGTGAGCCCGGCGGTGGTGATCGTTGCCGCCTCGGCGTGGCTGTAGCCGCGGGGTGCGCGGGTGAACCAGGTGGCGGGCACGACCACCGCCTCGCGGGCGTAGCCGTCGATGCCGTCGCCGGGAGTGCCGGAGAAATCCGCGATCTGCGCTGCGCCGTCCTGCCAGAACGGGAAGAAGCAGGAGACGACGGCATCGCCCGCGGCGAATTCGGTTACGCTTTCGCCGACCGCCTCGACGATGCCGGCGCCGTCCGACATCGGAATCCGGCCGGCCTCGGTCGGCATGAGGCCGGAGACGACGGCGAAATCGTGGTAGTTGAGCGAGCTTGCATGGAGCCGGACGCGGATCTCGCCCGGTCCGGGTGTGCCGGGATCGTCGATCTCGACGAGGGAAAGCGCGTCGAGGCCGGGGCTCGCGAGTCGAAGAGCTTTCATTGGGAGAACCTCATGCGTGTGTGTCTGGCTCATGTGAGGAGATTCGCGGGCTGATCGCAACCGGGTGGTGCAGCCGGATGAACAACCATGGATTTAGTCCTTGACTGAACGTACGCCTCGGGGTATTACCTCCGACAAGCTGGAAGAAGTGGGCAAGCGGCCCCGTCGCAGGACGGAGGCCGCTTTTTCGCATCCGCCCGGACGGGCAGCCAGAGCATTGCATCAATGACAATTTCAGCGAAAGCAGCGGTCCGGGAGAGGGATTTCCTCGAGCGGACGCTGGACCTGTACCGGAATCTCTCCATCGCTCTGCAAGAGGCGATCGAGGATTTGCAGGCCGACGTCGCGCCGGGCAAGGCGTCCGGGAGGTATCAGGATCTCATCCGCTTCCATCGGAAGTCCCTTCAGACGGTTCTTGATTGCGAGGCGAGTCTTGGAAAACGAAGCAGCGCCGGAGGCGGGAGCGAACTCGACCTCGACGCCGCGCGGGCCGAAATCCGTGCGAGACTTGCTCAGTGGAAGACCGGTCGGTGAATGGGACGTCCTTCTGGATGAACTGAGCCCGAATGCCCTCCTGTCCCTGCCCTTTCTCTTCGAGCACTGGGCGCTGGAGGGGCACCAGCTTCCCCCGGACGGCGACTGGACCACCTGGGTGGTGATCGGCGGACGCGGGGCAGGCAAGACGCGCGCAGGTGCAGAATGGATCCGCGCGCAGGTCGAGGGAAGCCGGCCGCGCGACCCGGGGCATTCGTCCCGGGTCGCGCTCATCGGCGAGACGATCGATCAGGCGCGGGAGGTCATGGTGTTCGGGAAATCCGGCATCATCGCCTCTTCGCCGCCCGACCGTCGTCCCGAATGGCAGGCAAGCCGCAAGCGCCTTGTCTGGCCGAACGGCGCGGTGGCGCAGGTCTTTGCGGCGAACGAGCCCGAATCCTTGCGCGGTCCGCAGTTCGACTGCGCCTGGGCCGACGAACTCACCAAATGGCCGAAGGGTCAGGATGCCTGGGACATGCTGCAGTTCGCGCTCAGGCTTGGCGAGCATCCGCGGCAGGTGGCGACGACGACGCCGCGGGGCATCCCGCTCCTGCAGGCGATCATCGCCGATCCGCGGACAGTGGTGACGCACGCGCCGACCGCGGCCAACCGGATGCACCTGGCGCAGAGCTTCCTTGCGCATGTTACGGAGAAATATGCAGGAACGCGGCTCGGGCGGCAGGAGCTCGAGGGCGAGATGCTGTTCGATGTCGAGGGCGCGCTCTGGACCGCAGCGACGATCGCGGCGGCGCGGCGGCCGCGCGTCATCGAGCCTGACCGGATCGTGGTCGCGGTCGATCCGCCGGTGACGAGCGGCTCGGATTCGGACGAATGCGGGATCGTGGTGGTCGGCGCGGCGATGCAGGGGCCGCCGCAGGACTGGGTGGCGATGGTGATCGAGGACGGCTCGCTCGCGGGGGCGAGTCCGCAGGCCTGGGCCGAGCAGGCAGTGGCGCTGATGCGCAGGCACGGCGCCGACCGGCTGGTGGCCGAAGTGAACCAGGGCGGCGATCTGGTCGAGAAGCTGGTCAGGAGCGTCAATCCGCTCGTGCCCTACCGGGGGGTGCGAGCGACGCGCGGCAAGGCGGCGCGGGCCGAGCCGGTCGCGGCGCTTTATGAGCAGGAGCGGATAAGCCATGCGGGCGTGTTCCCGCGCCTCGAGGAGCAGATGCTGGCGATGACCGTGCATGGCTACACCGGGCGGGGCAGCCCCGACCGGCTCGACGCGCTGGTCTGGGGCTTGAGCGATCTGATGATCGATGCGGCAGCGACCTATCGCGCCCCGCCGCGGCTGCGGCGACTCTGAACCGGGCGCGGCTGTGTTCTTGACGAAACAGGTGGCGGAAGGCCGACCCCTCGCGCGGCGGCGCGGGCGGGATGCTTTGGCTGTCCGCCCGAGGCCAGGAG
>CAYMOD010000005.1:2548-23496 GCA_964391945.1 uncultured Rhodobacterales bacterium
CCCCTCGCGCGGCGGCGCGGGCGGGATGCTTTGGCTGTCCGCCCGAGGCCAGGAGACGAGGATGGTCCTGCAACTCTTTCGACGCGCGAAGCCGGAACCGGCAGAGGCCAAGGCATCGGCCGCGGCGCGGGTGGTGCCGATCCACGGGGGCGGTCGGGTGAACTGGTCCTCGCGCGACACCGGCACGCTGACGCGGGTGGGCTTCCTCGGCAATCCGGTCGGGTTCCGCTGCATCAAGCTGATCGCCGAGGCCGCCTCGGCGGTGCCGGTGATCGTTCAGGACGCGGAGCGGCGGTTCGAGACGCATCCGGTGATCGATCTCCTCCATGTGCCCAATCCGGGGCAGGGCGGGGCCGCGCTCCTCGAGAGTTTCTACGGCAACCTGCTGCTCACCGGCGACGGGTATTTCGAGGCGGCAGGGGTGCATGAATCAGGCGGCCCGCGCGAGATCTACGTGCTGCGATCCGACCGGATGAAGGTGGTGCCGGGATCGGATGGATGGCCCGTCGCCTATGAATACGCGGTGGGCGCGGCGCGCCACGCCTTCGACATGCGCCAGGAGCGGGTGCCGGTGCTGCACGTGAAGGCTTTCCACCCGCATGACGATCATTACGGCCTCTCGCCGATGCAGGCGGCGGCGAGCGCGATCGATGTGCACAACGCCGCCTCGCGCTGGTCGAAGGCGCTTCTCGACAACGCGGCGCGACCATCGGGAGCAATCGTCTACAAGGGCGCGGACGGACACGGGATGATGTCGGAGGAGCAGCATGCGCGGCTGGTCGACGAGATCGAGTCCTATCACCAGGGCGCGGCGAACGCGGGACGGCCGATGCTGCTCGAGGGCGGGCTCGACTGGAAGCAGATCGGGTTCTCGCCTTCCGACATGGAGTTCCACCGCACCAAGGAGGCGGCGGCACGGGAGGTGGCTCTCGCCTTCGGGGTGCCGCCGATGCTGCTCGGGCTGCCCGGTGACAATACCTATGCGAACTATCACGAGGCGCACCGCGCGTTCTACCGGCTGACGGTGCTGCCGCTGGTGGCGAAGGTGCTGGCGGCGCTCTCGGGCTGGTTGCCGGCCTTCTATGGCGAGCGGTTCGCGGTGAAGGTGGATTACGACAATGTGCCCGCGCTCGCCAGGGAGCGCGAGACGCTCTGGCGGCGGATCGAGGGGGCGAGCTTCCTCACCGACATGGAGAAGCGGCAGTTGCTCGGGCTGCCGCCGCTTCCGGAGGCCGGGTGAAGACGAGCATCATGAAGACAGGTGTCATGAAGACGGACATTCGCGGCGGCGGATCGCGCTTTCCCTACGGGCCGTTCGACATGACCGAGACCCGCCTCGATGCCTGCGAGCGGATCGCCGACGAGTGACGGCAGCAGCTCGAGCGGTGGCTCGTCCAGATCGAGACAACGCTCGACTGACTGGAGAAGCGGGTGGGGTTCTTCGTCTGCGGGGGCCTCGCTGGTCCTCGCGGACGCCGCCTGCAGGCTGAGTGTCGAGGTCGTCGTGAAAGGAAGGGAAGGGACGGATGATCCAGGAATATGGCCGGCTCGAGACCAAGTTCCGTCGGTTCGACGGCGAGCTCGGCCTGAAGGAGGGCGCGGTGATCGCCGGCTATGCGAGCCTGTTCGGGGCCGAGGACCAGAGCGGCGATGTGGTCGGAAGCGGTGCCTATGCTGCCTCGCTCGCGCGGCTCGCCCAGGCGGGGCAGCGGGTGAAGATGCTCTGGCAGCACGACCCGACGCGGCCCATCGGCGTCTGGGACGAAACGCGCGAAGACGGGCGGGGCCTCTACGTGAAGGGGCGGTTGCTCCTCGATGTGCAGACGGGGCGGGAGGCGAAGGCGCTCCTCGAGGCCGGCGCCATCGACGGGCTCTCGATCGGCTACCACACCGTGCGCGCGGAGAAGGCGGCGGGCGGCCGGCTCCTCCGTCAGATCGATCTGTGGGAGGTTTCGCTCGTGACCTTTCCGATGCTTCCCGAGGCGCGGGTGCAGGCGGAAGGGCATGCCGGCCTCGCGCGGGATCTGGCGGAAGCCTTCCGTGACGCCAGGGAGATGCTGGTGTGAGCCGGCCGGGTTTTCAAACACAGGATCAGAGGATGACCATATCCGAAACCAGGCAGCGGGCGGAGAGCCCTGCGCTGGAGGTCAAGAACGCACTCGCTGGCTTCCTTGGCGATTTCAAGGCGTTTCAGACCGAGATCAAGATGAGGCTCAAGGAAACGGAAAATCAGATCGTCATGCTCGACCGCAAGTCCATCGCTGCCTCCCGCCCGCCGCTTTCCGGTTTGGTCGATCATGCGGCACCGCACAAGAAAGCCTTCGCCGCCTACCTGCGTTCGGGTGATGACGACGGGTTCCGCCATCTCTCCATCGAGGGCAAGGCGCTGAACACCCAGGTCGCGGCCGAAGGGGGCTATCTCGTCGATCCGCAGACCGCGGCCGAGATTGTCGAGGTGCTGCGCTCCTCGGCCTCGATCCGGGCGATTGCCAATGTGGTGACGGTCGAGGCGACCCAGTTCGACGTCCTTGTCGATCATACCGAGATCGGCGCGGGCTGGGCATCGGAGACGGCGGCACAGGCCGAGACTGCCGCGCCGCAGGTCGACCGGATCACCATCCCGCTCCACGAACTCGCGGCGATGCCGAAAGCGTCGCAGCGGTTGCTCGACGATACGGCTTTCGACGTCGAGGGCTGGCTTGCGCAGCGGATCGCGGACAAGTTCTCGCGCGCCGAGGCGCAGGCCTTCGTGAGCGGCGACGGCGACGAGAAGCCGAGGGGTTTCCTCACCTATCCGAAGCTCGACAATGACCTCTGGGACTGGGGCAGCCTCGGCTATGTGCTGACCGGTGCCGAGGGCGATTTTTCCGCGACCGATCCGGCGGATGCGATCGTCGATCTCGTCTATACCCTCGGGGCGCGCTACCGGGCCAACGCTTCCTTCCTGATGAACTCGAAGACAGCGGGCGCAGTGCGGAAGATGAAGGATGCCGACGGGCGGTTCCTGTGGTCAGACAGCCTCGCCGCCGGCGAGCCGGCACGGCTGATGGGTTATCCGGTGCTGGTTGCCGAGGACATGCCGGATATTGCGCAGGGCGCCTTCGCCATTGCCTTCGGCGATTTCCGTGCCGGTTACACGATCGCGGAGCGGCCGGATCTGCGGATCCTGCGCGATCCGTTCTCCGCGAAGCCTTATGTGCTCTTCTACGCGACCAAGCGCGTCGGCGGCGACATCAGCGATTTCGCGGCGATCAAGCTCCTGAGATTCGCGGTGAGCTGAGGCGGGGCGGACAGCCCCGGTTTCGGGCGGCGCGACAGGCCGGAGGCACAAGATGCCTCCGGCCCCGGCACACCTCCACATCCCAGCTCTTTTCTCTCCGCCCGGGCGGGTGGGGGTGTGTTTCGGGCGGAGACCGCATCCGGCGGCAGCGCCCTTTTCGTCTTTGGGAGCCCATCATGATCTTGACGGAATTGAACGCGCCGCCGGATGCGGCCGTGCCGGTCGGCGCGTTCGCCGAGCATCTGCGGCTCGGTACCGGGTTTGCCGACGACGGCGCAGAGGATCAGGTGCTCGAATTCTGTCTGCGCGCGGCGATGGCGGCGATCGAGGCGCGGATCGGGCGCGCGCTCCTCGACCGGAGCTTCGTCTGGACGGTGACGCGCTGGCGCGGAGAGAGAAGTCAGGGCCTGCCGATCGGGCCGGTGGCGACGGTGGAAGGCATCGTCCTCGTCGGTGCCGATAACGCGGAGACGGAGGTGGACCCTGCGAACTGGGGGTTGCTGCGTGAAGGACCGCGGCCACGGCTGATGGGAAGGGATGGAAGGGCGTTGCCGAAGATCCCGCGCGGGGGCCATGCCGAGGTCCGGTTCCGCGCCGGGTTCGGCAACTGGGAGCAGGTGCCCGCCGACCTGCGGCAGGCGGTCTTCATGCTCGCCGCGCATTACTACGAGAACCGCGCCGAGCCCGCCGAACGCGCGGGGACGATGCCGTTCGGGGTGCTCGTGCTGATCGAATCCTACCGGACGCTCCGGGTCGGCGGGGGCCTCGTATGAGGGCCAGGCCGCAGTTGAGGCGCCGGCTCGTGCTCGAGGAGCGGGTGAGCGCCTGTGACGGATCGGGCGGCTTTGCCGTGAGCTGGCGACCGCTTGGCGCGCTATGGGCCGAGGTGACGGTGCGGAGGGGGCATGAGGATTTCGTGGCGGGGCAGGCGCGGCCGCGGGTAAAATACCGGATCGTGGTCCGGGGCGCGCCGGTCGGCGTCCCGTCGCGGCCGCGTCCCGATCAGCGATTTCGCGAGGGCATGCGCATCTTCGACATCCTGACGGTAGCGGAAGCGGATCCCGCGGGCCGGTTCCTGGAGATTCTGGCCGAGGAGGGGGTGCTGCCGTGAGTTACTGGCTGGGAGCCGGCCTGCAGGCGGCGGTCTACGCGCGGCTGTCCGGGGATGCGGTGCTGCGGGAACTGATCGGTGACCGGATCCACGATGCGCCCCTCGAACGGCGGGCGGAGGATGAAGCGCCGGATCACGTGACGATCGGCGACGAGACGGCACGAGCCTGGACGACGAAGACGAGCCAGGGCGCGGTTCACGATTTCGACGTGACGGTGCATTCGGGCCGGGACGGTTTCGACGTGCCGAAACGGATCGCGGGCGCGATCTGCGCGGCGCTCGTCGATGCGCCGCTCACGGTGGCGGGAGGCAAGGTCGTGTCGCTGCGGTTCCTCAGGGCACGGGCCGAGCGGAACCGGGCGCCGGAAAAGCGAAGGGTGTCGCTCCGCTTCCGGGCGGTGCTCGACGAGGACAGCTGAACGATTGGCGTGAGGAGAAGAGAATGGCGGCGCAGAGGGGCAAGGACCTGCTCATCAAGCTCGACATGACGGGCGAGGGAGCGTTCGAAACGGTCGCGGGCCTCCGGGCCACCCGGATCACCTTCAACGCGGAGACGGTGGAGGTCACTACCCTCGAGAGTCCTGGACGGTGGCGGGAGCTCCTCGGGGGGGCGGGGGTGCGCAGCGCGTCGATCTCGGGATCGGGCGTCTTTCGTGATCAGGTGACGGATGAACGGGCGCGGGCGATCTTCTTTGCGGGCGAGATCCCGGTCATCCGGGTGATCATCCCGGATTTCGGCATCGTTGAAGGGCCGTTCCAGATCACCAGCCTCGAATATTCCGGCCAGCACGACGGCGAGGCGATCTACGAACTGGCGCTTGCCTCGGCCGGTGCGGTCAGTTTCGAGGTGCTCTGATGGCCAATCCGTTTCGGGGCGAGGTCACGCTCTCGATAGAGGGCGAGCCACGGGTGATGCGGCTGACGCTCGGCACGCTCGCCGAGCTCGAGGCGCGGCTGAAGTCGGACTCGCTTCTCGAGACGATCGGTCGGTTCGAGCAGGGCACGTTCCGCGTGCAGGATCTGATCTGCCTGATCACCGCGGGGCTCAATGGCGGCGGCTGGCGGATCAGCGAGGGTGAGCTTCTGGAGAAGCAGATCGACGGCGGGCCGCTTGCCGCGGCGCAGGCGGCGGCGCAGCTCCTGAAACTCACCTTCTCGCTTCCCGGCGGGGATGGGGAGGCGTGAAGGATATCGACTGGGGCCGGCTGATGCGGCTGGGACTGGTGGAGATCGGCCTCAGGCCGGCGGAGTTCTGGGAACTGACGCCGGCCGAGCTGATGCTGATGGCCGGGATCGACAGGCAGGACGGTGCGGCGCTGACGCGTCCCGCGCTCGAGGCGCTGATGGCGCGGTTCCCGGACCGGCCGGCCGGCCGCAGGAAAGAGGCGTGAAATGGCGGATTACGAGGCGGACCTGGGCCGGATCGAGGGGCAGTTCCTCGGGCTCGAAAACACGCTCGCCGGACTCGAGGGCGTGACGGGCGCCTTCCAGCGCGAACTCGAGGACGTTGGCGGCTCCTTGCGCGACACCGGGCGCGAGGCATCGGGCATGTCGCGCTCGGTGAGTGCGTCGATCCGGTCGGCCTTCGAGGGGATCGTCCTGGACGGCCGAGGCTTCGGCGATGCGCTCCGCGGCATCGGTCAGTCCCTGAGCGGCGCGGTGCTGAACCAGGCGATGAAACCGGTGCAGGGCGTGCTCGGGGGCGGAATCCGGAGCGTCCTCGGCGGGTTGCTGCCCTTCGCGGCGGGCGGCGTGGTCAGCGCGGGCCGGGTGCAGGCCTTCGCGAAGGGTGGCGTGGTGGATCGCCCGGTCGCCTTCCCGATGCGGGGCGCGACCGGGCTCATGGGTGAGGCGGGGCCGGAGGCGATCCTGCCGCTTGCCCGCGGCGCGGACGGCAGGCTCGGCGTGCGGTCGGATGCGGGGCGAGCGCCTTCGGTGAGCGTGACGATGAACGTGACGACACCGGACGTGGAGAGCTTCCGGCGCTCGCGGAGCCAGATCGCCGCCGACCTCGGCCGGGCGATCCAGCGCGGCAACCGCAATCTCTGAAGCGAGGCAGCCATGAATTTCCACGAGATCCGGTTTCCGGCCGCGCTGTCGATGGGATCGAGCGGCGGCCCGGAGCGGCGGACGGAGATCGTCACCCTCTCGAACGGTTTCGAGGAGCGCAACAGCCCCTGGGCGCATTCGCGGCGGCGCTACGATGCAGGACTCGGCGTGCGGTCGCTTGATGATCTCTCCATCGTCATCGCCTTCTTCGAGGCGCGGCATGGGCAGCTCTATGGTTTCCGCTGGAAGGACTGGACGGATTACCGGTCCTGTCTTCCCTCGGCGCAGCCGTCGGCGCGCGATCAGGAAATCGGAAAGGGTGACGGCGCACGCACCGTCTTCGCGCTGCGCAAGACCTATCGCTCCGGTCCGGCCGCCTATGAGCGGCCGGTGGTGAAGCCGGTGGAGGGCAGCGTGCGGGTGGCGGTGGGCGGGGCAGAGTTGCCGCCGGCGGCTTTCGGCGTTGATCACGCTACCGGGGAGGTGACGCTTGTCGAAGCAGCGCCGGCCGGCATTGCGGTCACGGCGGGGTTCGAATTCGATGTGCCGGTGCGGTTCGACACCGACGGCATCACCGCCAGTCTCGCGAGCCTGTCGGCGGGCGAGATCCCGTCGATCCCGGTCATCGAGGTGCGGATCTGATGCGCAGGACCGATCCGCTTCTGCAGGCGCGCCTCGATGGGGGCGCGACCACCCTCTGCCGCTGCTGGCGGGTGACGCGCAAGGACGGCGTGGTGATGGGGTTCACCGATCACGACCGGCCGCTCGATTTCGACGGGACGAGGTTCCATGCGGAGACGGGCCTCGATGCCTCCGCGCTCCAGACCGGGAACGGTTTGAGCGTCGATAATGCTCAGGCGGTGGGCGCGCTCACGGACGCAGGCATCAGCGAGGAGGATCTGCGGGCGGGCCGGTACGATGGCGCCCGTATCGATCACTGGCTCGTCGACTGGAGCGATCCGGCGCTGCGGGTGCATCTCTTTCGGGGCAGTATCGGCGAGATCCGCCGCACCGAGACTTCCTTCGAGGCGGAGCTTCGCGGGCTGGGGGAGGCGCTGAACGTCGCGGTGGGACGGTCGATCACGCCGAATTGCGACCGCGTGGTCGGGGACGGCAAATGCCGCGTGGACCTGGGTGATCCGCGCTACCGGCATGTGACCGGTGTCGCTTCCGTGGAAGGGCGGGCGCGGATCGTGCTGGCCGAGGCGGGAGATTTCCCGGCCGGCTGGTTCGCGGGCGGGGTCCTGTGGTGGGAGAGCGGCCGGAATGCGGGGCTGAGCGCGCTCGTACGGAGCGACATCCTCGCGGAGGGGCGGCGGATCGTCGCGCTTGGGGCCGAGCCGGCGTTCATTCCGGACGCGGGAGATGCTTGCGTCATCACCGCCGGCTGCGATCGCAGTGCGGATACCTGTCGGGAGAAGTTCGGCAATTTTCTCAACTTCCGCGGGTTTCCCCACATTCCGGGCGAGGATTGGGTCGTCGCCTATCCGAAGAGCGGCGAGGTGCATGATGGATCGAGCCGTGCGCGGCGCTGAGACGAGCGGAGCGGCGATCGTGGCGGCGGCGCGCGGCTGGATCGGCACCCCCTACATCCATCAGGCGAGCTGCCGCGGGTCGGGCAGCGACTGCCTCGGCCTGGTGCGCGGCGTCTGGCGCGACCTTTACGGCGCGGAGCCCGAGGCGGTGCCCCCCTATACGCCGGACTGGTCGGAAACCGACCGCGTCGAGCGGCTGCTGGCGGCGGCGGCGCGGCATATGGAGCCGCTCGACCCCGGCGCGGCGGGGCCCGGGGACGTGCTGGTGCTGCGGATGATCGACGGCGGCGTTGCCAAGCACATGGGGATTCTCGCGGCGGGGGCGGCGGGGGAGCCCACGTTCATCCACGCCTACAGCGGCCACGGGGTCGTCGAATCGCCGCTGACGCCCGTCTGGCGGCGTCGGATCGCAGCCGCCTTCAGGATGGGGAGGAGAAGCTGATGGCGACACTGGTTCTCTCCGCGGCGGGCGCGGCCTTCGGCAGCAGCATCGGCGGGTCGGTGCTCGGACTCTCGGCCATGGCGCTCGGCCGCGCGGTGGGGGCGACGCTCGGCTCGGTGATCGATCAGCGGCTGCTCGGCGCGGGTTCGGCGCCGGTCGAGACCGGGCGGATCGACCGGCTCCGCATCATGGGTTCGAGCGAGGGCGCGGGCCTGGCGCGATGCTACGGAAGGGTGCGCCTCGCCGGGCAGCTGATCTGGTCGAGCCGGTTTTCCGAAGCCGTCTCGCGCGAGCAGGCGGGCGGCAAGGGCGGGCGCGGCGGCCAGACGGTCAAACGCTACAGCTATTCGATCAGCATCGCGGTCGCGCTCTCGGAGGGGGAGGTCTACCGGATCGGGCGGATCTGGGCGGACGGGCAGCCGGTCGCGCAAGCGGGGCTCAACTGGCGCCTCCATACCGGTTCGGAGGATCAGCTGCCCGATCCGCTGATCGCGGCAATCGAGGGTGCGGAGGCGACGCCTGCCTATCGCGGGACGGCCTATGTCGTCATCGAGGACCTCGATCTCACGCCCTATGGCAACCGGATCCCGCAGTTCAATTTCGAGGTGTTCCGCAGGCCGCAGGTCAGGAACGCCGCCGCGCGGCCTGCCGCTCTCGATGTGCGCGGGGTGGCGCTGGTGCCCGGTACCGGAGAATATTCGCTCGCCACCGTGCCGGTCACGGTGCACCGCGCGCGCGGCGACAGCGTGGTCGTCAACGTCAACAACGACCGTGGTGTGCCGGATCTCGTCGCCTCGCTCGACCAGATGGAGGTCGAGCTTCCGCGTTGCGATTCGGTGTCGCTCGTCGTCAGCTGGTTCGGCGACGATCTGAGGATCGACCGCTGTTCGCTTTATCCGGCGGTCGAGCAGAACCGGCAGGACGGGCAGCCGCTCCGGTGGAGCATCGCGGGCGTGGACCGCTCCCGCGCGCGGGTCATCCAGCGCCTCGACGGGAGACCGCTTTTCGGGGGCACGCCGACCGACGCGAGCGTGGTGCAGGCGATCCGGCACATGAAGGCGGCCGGCAAAGCCGTCATGTTCTACCCGTTCATCCTCATGGACATCATCACCGGAAACGGCCGCGATAATCCCTGGTCGCCAGGAAACGAGCAGCCGCCGGCTCCGTGGCGCGGGCGGCTGACATTGTCGCGGGCGCCGGGCGTTCCCGGCTCGCCCGACAGGACGGCGGCAGCGGCGACGGAGGTCGAGAGGTTATTCGGGACGGCTGAACCATATCATTTCAGGGTTCAGGACGGGCGGGTGGGTTATTCCGGGCCTGCCGAGTGGACATACCGCCGCTTCATTCTCCATTACGCGGCGCTCTGTGCCGCGGCGGGCGGGGTCGATTCCTTCTGCATCGGCACCGAGATGCGGAGCCTGACCCAGATCCGCGACGGGGCCGCCTCGTATCCGGCGGTGCGCGCGCTCAAGCGGCTGGCGGCGGATGTGCGGGCCCTGCTCGGGCCGGAGGTACGGATCGGCTATGCCGCCGACTGGTCGGAATATTTCGGACACCACCCGCAGGACGGATCGGGAGATGTCCTCTTCCACCTCGACGAATTATGGGCGGATGACGAGATCGATTTCGTCGGCATCGACAATTACATGCCGCTCGCCGACTGGCGGGACGGGAACGATCATCTGGATGCGGGTTTCGGGTCGATCCACAATATCGATTATCTCACCGCCAACGTGGCGGGAGGCGAGGGTTTCGACTGGTATTATCCGGATGCGGGCGCGCGCGCTCGTCAGGAGCGCCATCCGATCGAGGATGGCGCCTACGGCGAGCCCTGGGTCTTCCGGTACAAGGATCTCGTCAACTGGTGGCAGCACCCGCATTTCAACCGTATCGGCGGCGTGAGGCAGGCGGAGCCGACGGCGTGGCGGCCGCGCGCGAAACCGATCTGGTTCACGGAATACGGCTGCCCCGCTGTCGACAAGGGCGCGAACCAGCCCAACGTCTTCTACGATCCGAAGTCATCGGAGAGCTTTCTGCCGTACTTCTCGGATGGCATGCGGGACGACGGGATCCAGCATTCGTATCTTCGCGCGACGATGGCGCACTGGAGCGACGGGGACGCGAATCCGTATTCCGAGATCTATGGCGGGCAGATGGTCGATCTCGGCCGCTCGTTCGTATGGGCCTGGGATGCGCGGCCCTGGCCGGATTTCCCGCTGCGCACGGAGACGTGGGTCGATGGTCCGAATTACGAACGCGGACATTGGCTCAACGGCCGTATCTCGCGGCCGAGCCTCGCGTCGATCGTCAGCGACATCTGCGAGAGGAGCGGTTTCCACGACATGGATGTTTCCGAAGTGCGGGGACTCGCCACCGGGTACCTGGTGAGCGGTATCGAGACGGCGCGGCAGAGCCTGCAGCCGCTGATGCTCACCCATGCGATCGACGTGGTCACCGAGGAGGATCGGCTGGGATTCCGCTCCAGGAACACTCGTTCGCCGGTCGTGCTCGATCTGGAGCGGTTGGTGGACGATGGTTCGGAGGGGCGGCTGAGGCAGGTACGGGCGGCGCTGTTCGAGGCGCCGTCGCGGGTTGCGTTCAGCTTCATCCAGGCGGATCGGGAATACAGGGCGGGCGCCGTCGATGCAATCGCGGCGGATGCGGCGGAACCGGTCACGCACGAAGTGGCGCTGCCGGTCGTGCTGACGCCGGGCGAGGCGCGCGCCGTGGCCGAGCGGTGGCTGCACGAGGCGCGGCAGGCGCAGGATACCCTCGAATTTGCGCTGCCCCCGTCGATGCTTTCGCTCGGGGCTGGCGACAAGCTCCGCATCCGCCGCGAGGGGAGCGACGAGAGCTTCCGGATCGACCGTGTGGATGAACATGCCTATCGGCAGGTCACGGCGGTTCGGATCGACGAAGCGACGGCGATCAGGATGCCGGACGAGGACCTGCCCGCCTTCGACCCGGTACTGACGCCGGGCCCGGTGCATGCCGAGTTCCTCGACCTGCCGCTGCTCGACAGTTCCGAGGAGCCACACGCCCCGCATGTCGCCGTGCTCAGGCGGCCGTGGGCGGGGCCGGTGGCGGTTTACGCTTCGCACGACGATTTCGACTATCGCCTCGCCTGTATCGTTGATCAGCCGGCGGTCATGGGGAAGTTGCTGGGGCCGCTGAAGGCTGGGACCCCCGGGTTATGGATGCGCGGCAGCGTGACGGTGCGGCTCGATCGGGGAAGTCTCCAGAGCCGCTCCGGGCAGGACATTCTGGCGGGAGCGAATGCCGCGGCGATCCGCCTCGCCGGCGATGCGGAACTGGAGGTCATCCAGTTCGCGGATGCGCGTCTCGTCGGGGCGGATACCTGGGAGATCGGCTATCTTCTTCGCGGTCAGGCCGGGACGGATGCCTTCATGCCTGCGGAATGGCCGGCGGATGCCGACTTCATCCTGCTGGACGCGGGCCTGAGCCAGGTCGAGATGGCGCCCGCGCTGCGTGGAACGGACAGGCACTACCGCGTCGGACCGGCAGACCGTCCCTACAGCGACCAGAGCTACGTCCACAGGATACATCATGCGGTGGGCGCGGGGCTGCGTCCCTACCGGCCGGTTCACCTCAGGGCGGCGCGTCGCGGCGATGGCAGCATCGGGCTCTCCTGGATCCGCCGCGGGCGGATCGAAGCCGATTCCTGGGACGGTTTCGACATACCGGTGGGGGAGGAGAGCCTCATGTTCCACCTGAGGATCCTCGCGGCCGACCGGACGGTGCGGACGGAGGATCTCGCCGAATCCGCATTCATCTATCCGCATGAGCTCCAGGTCGCGGATGGGCTGTCGTTGCCATTCACCGTCGAGGTCGCACAGGTTTCCGCCCGCTACGGCCCGGGGCCATTTCAGGGGATAGTCATTGATGAGTGAGACCGCCCAGCTCAGCCTCCCGCTGATCATGCCCTCGCAGGCCCAGAAACATGTGACGATCAACGAGGCGCTCGCCAAGCTCGATGCCTTCGCGCAACTGAGGCTGCAGTCATTCACGACAGGTGTGCCGCCGGAGATCACGCCGGCGGGAGAGAGGGCGGGAGAGAGTTACTCCGTTCCACCGCATGCGGAGGGAGCATGGTCAGGCCGGGCCGGCCAGATCGCGACCTTCGTCAATGGTGGCTGGCTGTTTACCTCGCCAAGGGCGGGATGGCGGGCCTGGGACGTGGCAAGCGGCCTCATGCGGACTTTTGACGGCGTGGACTGGATAGCGGGAGCGGTGACGTTCGGGGCGGCAGGGGGAGCTGCGCAGTGGATGGTCACGGAACACGAACACGCGATCACGCCCGGGGGTACGAATCTGACGGATTTCACCCTGCCGGCTCCCTCGCTCGTCCTCGGCGTGACCGGGCGCGTGGTGGTGCCGATGAGCGGAGCAGGCCTTGGTTCGTGGAAACTCGGCGTACCCGACTCGGATAATCGTTACGGATCGGGCCTCGGCACGGAGCTCAATTCCTACGTGATCGGGCTTACCGGTTCTCCTCTTGCCTATTATGGGCCCACGCCACTGCTGATTTCGGCGACAGGCGGCGCGCTTTCGGATGGCGTCATCAGGTTCGCGCTGCACTATATCGAAATCCGGGTGCCGCGCGCTATCTGATGGGGTGGCATGACGGCAATTGCTGATCTAAAGAGTGGGCGCAATGCCAGAGCGGAGACGGGCGGGTGGCCAAGCAGATGATGCATGTCTCGAATCTGGATCCGGTCTGGAGCCGGATCCGCAGGGAGGCGGAAGAGCTTGCCGCGAGCGAGCCGTTCCTTGCCAGCCTCGTCCATGCTTCCATCCTTCATCACGAAAGACTCGAACGCGCCTTGTCGTTCCGCATAGCGCAGAAACTGGCTTCTCCGGAGATGAGCGAGTTGAGCCTGCGCGAGATTGCGGACGAGGCATATGATTCGTCGCGCGATCTGGGGTTGAGCGCACGGGCGGACATCCTGGCCATCTACGAGCGGGATCCGGCCTGCCACCGCTACCTGCAGCCGCTCCTCTTCTTCAAGGGTTTCCTTGCCCTCCAGTCATACAGGATGGGGCATTGGCTCTGGGTGCATGACCATCCGGATCTCGCTTATTTCGTTCAGATGCGCACGTCGGAAGTCTTCGGGGTGGACATTCATCCCGGGGCGCGTCTGGGGCGCGGCATCATGATCGACCACGCGCATTCGATCGTGATCGGCGAGACCGCGGTGGTCGGTGACAACGTATCGATGCTTCACTCGGTCACGCTCGGTGGAACCGGGAAGGAGGACGGCGACCGGCATCCGAAGATCGGAGACGGCGTATTGATCGGAGCCGGCGCTGCCGTATTGGGGAACATACGGGTGGGCAACTGCAGCCGAATCGCCGCAGGGTCGGTCGTTATCGAGGCGGTTCCTCCCTGCACCACCGTGGCGGGCGTACCTGCGCGGGTGGTCGGCTCGGCCGGCTGTGATCAGCCGTCCAGGATGATGGACCAGCTGCTCCAGCGTTCCGACGAGCAGGAGGATGACGGCGGAGGCGACGGAAACTGAGTGTCCCGATCCTCGTGTGGCTGATTACCCGGGCGGGCGACCGGGCGCCGTCCACATGGACCGGTATTGATCGTCAGGTGATGACCGGATCCGGCTGTGTGAAATGCTGTGAATGAAGGAAGTCGTTCGTTCTTTTCTGTCCAGCCCGCAGCGGATGCTCCTCGGCGCAAGTTTCCTCAACGGGCTGATCGGCGCCGTTTCGGCCCTGATTTCCTTCCGGATGGGTGTTTCAGGTGCGTCGTCACTGATATTCGGAGCTGTCGCAGCAGCGCTGGGCGCCTTCCTCCTGTCGCTGTTGACCCGCCAGCAGCGGGCCATGCCCCTGGCAGCGTCCGAAACGCGGATGAGCGACGAGGCGTCGGGCGAGGCGCTCATCTCCGCGTTCATGGAGGCCGTGCCGGTCGGACTGTTTCTCATCAGCAGGACCGGCCGGGTGTTGTTTGCCACGCGCGAGGCACGCAACATGATGCCGCGCCTCTCGATCGGCACCCATTATTCGCACGTCATCCGCGCTCCCGAATTCGTGCGCGCCGTGGCCGGGTCGCTTGAAGACAATGACGCCCGCAGCCTGATATTCGCTTCGAGTCCGGGGCGCGAGAAAGTCTACTCGGCCCAACTCGCGCCATTTCCGAAGATAGCCGCTCTCGATCAGCCGCGGCTGATCGTCAGGATCGAGGATCGTACCGAGATTCGGAATACGGAGCGGCTCCGGACGGACTTCGTGGCCAATGCGAGCCACGAGCTCCGGACGCCGCTTGCCTCCATACTCGGATACCTTGAGACCCTGCAGCATCATGCGCGTGACGACCCGGCGGCGCGCGAGAAGTTTCTCGCCGTGATGGTCCGCGAAGCCCGAAGGATGCAGAGGCTGATCCAGGACCTGATGTCGCTCAGCCGGATCGAGCTGAACGAACACATGCGGCCGCAGGAGCCGTGCTCCCTGGGCGAGCTCGCCGCCGAGGCCGCCACCGCCCTGCGGCCGCTGGCGGAGGCTGAGGGTGTGGAACTGGACGTCGATCTTCCCACCGAGCAGATCGTTCCAGGGGATCGCGATCTGCTCTGCCAGGTCTTCTCCAATCTCATCGAGAACGCGATCAGATATGCCGGTCCGGGCGCCAGCGTGCGCGTGCGGGAGGCTTCGGCCTCATCCGCACATCCCAATCGGGCAGGAATCATGGTGGAAGATACCGGTCCCGGCATTCCCCGTGAGTACCTGGTACGGCTCACGGAACGTTTCTATCGGGTGAATACGACGCAAAGCCGAAACAAGGGAGGCACGGGACTGGGGCTGGCCATCGTCAAGCATATACTGAACCGGCATGAGGGGCGGCTCGAGATTTCCTCTTCGGTTGGCGAAGGCAGCCGGTTCACGGTCTGGTTGCCCAGGCAACAGGCACCCGAAGCCCGGGCCGACGCTGCCGGAGCTACAGAGTCTTCATGAGACTGTCGCATCAGCGTCATCGGGACCATATAGCTGCAGGAGCGTGGAGGGACTTCGCCGGAGGTCCTGCCGCATTGGTCCGAGGAATTGGCATGACGCATATCATCTCCGCTTTTGACGAGGATCTCACGCAGATTCAGGCACACATCTCCGAAATGGGCGGCCTCGCCGAAGAGATTCTGGCCGACGCGCTTCGGGCGGTCCAGACACGAGACGTGGATCTGTCACGGGAGGTGGTCAAGCGCGACCACGCGATCGACGAGATGGAGCGCAAGATCGAGGAAGCGGTCATCCGGGTCATCGTCCTGCGCCAGCCGGTGGCTGTGGACTTGCGCGTGCTGATCGCGGCGATGAAGATCGCGAGTACGCTCGAGAGGGTGGGTGACCTCGCCAAGAACATCGCCAAACGGGCCGTTCCCCTCTCGAACGCGCAGCCGATGAAGCTCACGAGTTCGGTGGTCCGGATGGGGCGCGAGGTTCTCACGCAGCTTTCGGACGTGCTGAACGCCCACGCATCGCGTGATGTCGATCTCGCCGTGCAGATCTGGAACGGCGACGTGGAAATAGACGAGATGTACAATGCCATCTTCCGGGAGGTGGTAACCTACATGGTCGAGGACAGCCGCCTGATCGGCCAGGGGGCCGAGCTCATGTTCATCGCCAAGAATCTCGAGCGTATCGGCGACCACACGACGCTCGTCTCGGAAATGATCTACTACATCGTCAAGGGCAAGAACCTCGGCGATGACCGGCCCAAGGGCGAACCGCTCGGGCTGACGGTTGGTGCCTGAGGAGGAGTTCGATGGGCGCTCTGGTTCTTGTCGTGGAAGATGAACAGGCGATCAGCCAGCTTCTCCAGTACAATCTGGAGCGGGAGGGTTTCAGCGTTCAGCTCGCTGCCGACGGGGAGGAGGCCATGATCGCGATTGCGGAGCGGATGCCCGATCTGATCCTTCTCGACTGGATGCTGCCGGAGATGTCCGGGATAGAGCTCTGCCGGCAGTTGCAGGTGCGGCCCGAAACCCGCAGCATCCCGGTGATCATGCTGACGGCCAGGAGCGAGGAGGAGGACCGGATCCGCGGCCTCGACGTCGGTGCCGACGATTACGTGACCAAGCCTTTCTCGATGTCGGAGCTCGTCGCGCGGATGAGGGCGGTCCTGCGCCGCACAGCGCCGGCGCTTGCCGGGAACGTCACCGTCTTTGCCGATATTGTTCTTGACCGCGAAATCTACCGGGTGCGGCGCGGCGGTCATGACATCCGGCTCGGGCCGACGGAGTTCCGATTGCTCGACGCCCTGATGCAAAGGCCCGGGCGGGTACTTTCCCGCGAGCAGCTTCTGGATCGGGTCTGGGGAAGGGAGGTGTATGTCGAGGCGCGCACGGTCGATGTTCATATCGGTCGTCTTCGCAAGGCGTTGAACTCGACCGGCGCCGGTGATCCGATCCGGACGGTGCGGTCCTATGGTTATGCGCTCGATGAAACCTACTCGGGCTGAGGGTGCGAGGCGTCAGGAGCCTCGGGATCGATCCTCTTGCGCGGCAAGGTCAGGGCGAGAGAACATGACATGATGAGATGCCATTGCGCTGCATCCTGGCAGGGCTGGGGGCGAAGGTCCCATCGCGATTGCCGGAATCAGGAAACAGCAATTCCGGCCAGGCCCGGGTCCTGCAGGCCCGGGGTCTGCAACCCTGAGGTCTAACGGCTGCTGGTACGCCGGTCCCGGCGGGAAGACATTGGCTGGAAGGCCACTGCAATATGCGCATCGCAGTAGGGCTTGCCGGGTGTCGCCGCCAGTCCGCAGAACCAGAAGTCGTCCGTTGCCGGATCACCCACCGGCCATTTGCAGGTACGCTCCGTCAACTGCATCAGAGACAGGCGCTTCGCCTTGCGCTCTACTTCGGCCAGGTTCGCGAGCGCCTCGGGGCTGATCTCCCCCTGCGCCGGAGCAAGAGGAGCCTGGGGCTGCCCCGGCACTGGCGGAACCTTCGCGCGAGCGAGGGAAGAGGGGGCAAGATCCGGCGTCGCTTTCGGCGCGGATGATGCCGCCGCTTCCGGAGGGGATGACTGCTCCGTCTCTGCCGGCGTGTCGACATGCGCTGCGGCATTCCCGGGATCAGTGTCGCCCATCTGATCCGAGGGACCGATCCGATTGGAGAGGCCCAGCCGGTGCACCTTGCCGATCACGGCGTTGCGGGTAATCCCGCCGAGTTCCTTGGCGATCTGGCTGGCGCTCTTGCCTTCCGACCACATCACCCTCAGCATCTCGACGCGTTCATCAGTCCAACTCATGGGTCAAACCCGTTTCATCTGGGGGAGGCGGTCGCGCGACCGCAACATGCCTCCATTGTAACTGTCAGTCCGTTGGTTACAAGGTTCACACGGCTGAATGGCGGAGGCGTGATGCCCGAGGACTCCCCGCGGATGCAGACAAGGCAGGATTTCGGGACGCGACCGGTCATGGGCGTCCGCAGGTTCGGGCGCTTCAACTGGCTCGGCCTCTGGACGCTCACCTCGCGCGAGGTGCAGCGTTTCAGCAATGTCTGGTCGCAGACGCTTGTCGCCCCGATCGTGACCGCCTCGCTTTTCATGGTGGTGTTCACGCTGGCCCTCGGCGCCGGGCGTCCCCCGGTGGGCGGTGTCCCCTTCTCGCACTTCCTGGCGCCGGGCATCCTGATGATGACGGTGATCCAGAACAGTTTCGCCAACACCTCGAGTTCGATCCTGATCTCGAAGATCCAGGGCAACATCGTCGATACGCTGATGCCGCCGCTCTCGCCCGGGGAGTTGCTCACTGGCTTCGTCGCGGGCGGTGCCCTGCGCGGGTGTTTCGTCGCCCTCGGCATCGGGGCCGTGATCTTCCCGATCCTCGGCCTCGGCCTCGCGCACCCGTTCTGGGCGGTCGCCTTCGTCCTGTCGGGCAGCGTGCTGATGGCGCTGGTCGGGCTCATCGCCGGGATTCTCGCGCAGAAATTCGATCATCTGGCGGCGCTCACCAATTTCGTGGTGACGCCGCTCTCCTTCCTGTCGGGGACCTTCTATTCGATCGAGGCCCTGCCCGGGGCGTTCCGGCTCGTGATTCAGGTCAATCCGGTCTTCTACCTGATCGACGGGATGCGTTTTGCGGCGCTTGACTCGTCGGATGCGTCTCCGGTCGTCGGCCTGATCGTCGTCCTTGCAGTCGATGCGGTGCTCGCCTTCGTCGCGTGGTCGTGGTTCCGCTCCGGCTTCCGGCTGAAGACCTGAAGCCGGCCCATGATGCAGCCAGACACCGTCATGGACCCGAGGCCGATCTATATCGAACTCTGTGGCGTTGCCGGCGTGGGCAAATCCACGCTTGCGAGCCATCTGCGCCGCAGCATGCCGGGCCGGCGCTTTTTCGGGCGCGACCGCAAGCAGGAATCCGGGCTCCGCCTTCTCCGCGAGAAGGGCAGCCATGTGGACCGCTCGAACGCGTTCCGCCGCCTCTTCCGGTATCTCCTGATCGAGCGCCGCGCGATTTTCGTGAGCGCCTGGCGCCGGGCGCGCTTCATCGTCGGACTCCCGGCGCGGCGCGACTGGCTGGGGCCGGGGAACGTGCTGCTCCTCGATGAAGGGCCGCTCACATATCTCGTGACGCTCGGCGGCTACGGCACCCGATGGGGAGACTGGTGGCGGATCCTCGTTCCCGATCCGCACGAGGTCCACGGGATCTTCATCTTCCTCGCCGGCACGCCCGGAGTGGTGGACGGACGGGTGGCAAGGCGTGGGCGTCCCCACAAGTTCCGGGTCGGGCGGACCGGGAAGGAAGGGATAACCCGGGAGCACCGGATGGTCGGGCAGCGGTTCTGGTACGAGCGGTTGCGCGCGGAAGGCGTCGATACGCTCTGGGTCGAGACCGACGACCTGGGCCCGGAGGAGGTTCACGCGCGCGTGAAGGCGTATCTCCTCCGGATCCGTCCGGACCTCGCCTCGGCAGAACCGGGCGCAAGCGATTGACAGGTGCAGGCGGCTCGGTCAGAAATGGGCATGCCTCAACGGTTCTGCCGTTGAGGTCTTTTCGTTTCTCCCAAGAGAGTCCCTCCCCGTGATCGCTCCCATCCTGCCCATCTATAGCCGCGCGCCGCTTGCATTCGAACACGGCGAGGGCGTCTGGCTCGTGACGAAAGAGGGCGAGCGTTACCTGGATCTCGGTGCCGGCATCGCGGTCACCGCGCTCGGCCACTGCCATCCGGCGCTCGTGCGCGCGCTCGAGACGCAGGGCCGGAAGCTCTGGCACACATCGAATCTCTACGAGATCCCGAACCAGCAGGCGCTTGCCGAGCGGCTGGTCGCGGCCACCTTCGCCGATACGGTATTCGTGACCAACTCCGGCACCGAGGCGATCGAGTGCGCGATCAAGATGGCGCGCCGCCACTTCCATGCGAAGGGAAGCGGGCGCTGGCGCATCCTCAGTTTCGAAGGCTCGTTCCACGGCCGCACCACCGGCGCCATCGCCGCCGGCGGCTCGGCGAAGCTCGTCGAGGGGTTCGGCCCGCTGATGCCGGGGTTCGACATCCTGCCCTGGGGCGATCCTGAGGCGCTCGGCGCCGCGATCGGCCCGGAGACGGCGGCGATCCTCATCGAGCCGATCCAGGGCGAGGGCGGCATCCGCCCGGTGCCGCCGCCGCAGCTGCGCGAGATCCGCGCCCTGTGCGACGAGGCCGGGCTTCTCCTGATCCTCGACGAAATCCAGTGCGGCATGGGCCGCACCGGCCGGCTCTTTGCGCATGAATGGGCGGGAATCGCCCCCGACATCATGACAATCGCGAAGGGGATCGGCGGCGGGTTTCCGCTGGGCGCGTGCCTTGCCACCGAAGCGGCGGCTTCGGGCATGACGCTTGGCACCCACGGCTCGACCTATGGCGGCAGCCCGCTCGCCTCGGCGGTGGGGCTCGCGGTGATGGACGAGATGGCGCGTCCGGGCTTCCTCGACCATGTCGGCCGGGTGGGCGGCCGGCTGCGGCAGGGGCTCGAAGATCTCGTCGCCTCCCATCCCGATGTCTTCGATACCGTGCGCGGCGAGGGGCTGATGCTCGGCATCCGCTGCCGCGTCCCGAATGCCGAGGTGGTGGCCGCCGGCTATGCCGAGCGCGTGCTCACCGTGCCGGCGGGCGACAACGTGGTGCGGCTCCTGCCGCCTCTGACCCTCGACATGGCCGAGGCCGAGGAAGGGCTGCGTCGCCTCGACGCGGCCGCCCGCCGCGTGAGGGAAGCCGCATGAGACATTTCCTCGACATCCATACGACCGAACCCGAGGATCTCCGCAACATGATCGACTCCGCGCGGGCGATGAAGCGCGCCCGCGACGGCAAGCCGAAGGGTATACCTGATGATGACCGCCCGCTTCAGGGGCGGATGGTCGCGCTGATCTTCGAGAAACCGTCGACGCGAACCCGGATCTCCTTCGATGTCGGTGTCCGCCAGCTCGGTGGCCAGACGATGGTGCTGTCGGGCGCCGAGATGCAGCTCGGCCACGGGGAGACGGTCGCCGATACCGCGCGTGTGCTCTCCCGCTATGTCGATCTCATC
>CAYMOD010000006.1:0-18463 GCA_964391945.1 uncultured Rhodobacterales bacterium
GAAGGGCAGGAAGTACCATTCAGGCACGATATGCGCCGGCGTGACGAGGGCATCGGCCTCGATGTAGTTGTCCGGATGGCCAAGGTAGTTCGGCATGAAGCCGACGATGATCGCGAAGATCACGAGGACGAAGACCAGCGCGTAGAGGTCCTTGATCACGAAGTAGGGCCAGAACGGGAGGGTGTCGCGCTCTGCCTCCTCCTTGGAAGTGCGCCGCACCTCGACGCCCGACGGGTTGTTGTTGCCGGTGTGATGGAAGGCCCAGACGTGCAGGATCGTCAGGCCGAGGATCACGAAGGGCAAGAGATAATGAAGCGAGAAGAATCGTGTCAGCGTCGCGTTGCCCACGGCCGGTCCACCGAGGAGCCAGGTCTGGATCGAGTCGCCGATGAGCGGGATCGCCCCGAAGAGCCCGGTGATCACTGTCGCCCCCCAGAACGACATCTGACCCCAGGGCAGCACGTAGCCCATGAACGCGGTGGCCATCATCAGGAGGTAGATCAGCATCCCGATGATCCAGGTGATCTCGCGGGGATATTTGTAGCCGCCGTAATAGAGGTTGCGCAGGATATGTGCGTAGACCGCGACGAAGAACAGCGAGGCGCCGTTCGTGTGCACATAGCGGAAGGCCCAGCCGGCGTTCACATTGCGCATGATGTGTTCGACCGAGGCGAAGGCGGTGTCCACGCCCGGCTGGTAGTGCATGACGAGGACGATGCCGGTGACGATCTGCATCACCAGCGCGAAGACGAGGACGACACCCCAGATCCACATCCAGTTGAGGTTCTTCGGTGTGGGAATCGTCATCGTCGTGTGGAGAAGGCCGAGGATCGGCAGCCGGCTCTCCAGCCATTTCTCGCCCGGTGTCTTCGGCTCGTAGGCGTCGTGCGGGATGCCGCTGATTTCCTGGTGGGGCGTGCCACTCTTCATGGTCCTGGAACCTCCCTCAGCCGAGCTGGATCACGGTGTCGGAAACGAATTCCGCGACCGGAATGTGCATGTTCTCCGGCGCCGGTCCGCGACGGATCCGGCCCGACTTGTCATAGTGCGAGCCGTGGCAGGGGCAGAACCAGCCGCCGAAATCTCCTGCTTCGGCGAGCGGCACGCAGCCGAGATGCGTGCATACCCCGATCATCACCAGCCACTCCCGTCCGTCGTCGAGGGCACGGTTGGCGTCGGTTGCAGGTGCGTCGGTGGGGAGGTTCACGTTGCGCGCCAGCGGGTCCGGAAAGCTCGCGACGTCTTCCGCCGCAGCGTCGGCGATCTCCTCCTCGGTGCGTCGCCGAACGAATACCGGCTTGCCAAGAAACAGTACCGTCATCTGGCTGCCCGGCGTCATCGCGCTGACATCCACCTGGATTTGGGCCAGTGCCTGCACGTCAGCGCTCGGATTCATCTGGTTGATCAGCGGCCAGACGACGGCGCCGGTCGCGACGACGCCAGCCGCCGCCGTCGCGACGTAGAGGAAGTCCCGGCGCGTCCCGGATTCTTGTTCGACGTGTGCCACCCTCGTCTCCCTTGCTGCCGCCCGGCACCGGGCATCCAGTCCCGCTCTGGCCAGCGCAGTCATGTGGGACGCGGGCACATAAAATCGCACCCCCGCAGCCATCGCGCGGCGGCCGGCATCTTGATTAGGGCTGATTTAGACGACAAGAACGCGCTGGTCCAGCGAACTTTGTGCCTCCGCAAGAGACGCGCACCGGCAGCGGTCAGTTCTGTTGTCTCGGGATTATTGTCTCGGGATCATTGTTCCGCCGTCGCGGCCCGGCGGCGGATCGAGGGGATGTGCCCCGTCGGGCGGTGCGATCGAAGCCCGCTCCGCCCGCGCTCCGGGTGACGGGCCGGAGGCTCTGGTGGCCGGGCTCGACCCTGGGCGAACGCCTCAACCGCCGCGGTGGTAGGGCGTCCCCGCGATGATCGAGGCGGCACGGTAGAGTTGTTCGGCCAGCATCACCCGGACGAGCATGTGCGGCCAGACCATGGCGCCGAAGGAGAGCGATGCATCAGCCTGTGCCCGCAGGCCGGAGTCGAGCCCGTCAGCGCCGCCGATGATGAATGCGAGATCCTTCTCTCCGCGCTCGGCAAGCGACATGATCCGGCGCGCGAAGGCTTCGGAATCCGCGGTCTCGCCCCGCTCGTCGAGGGCGATCGCATGTGCCCCCCTCGGCAGGGCGCCCGTGAGCAGCCGGGCCTCGGTTGCGCTGCCGCCGCCGCGGGCGTCGATCTCGGCCACCGAGGCGGGGCCGAGGCCGCGCACACGCCCGGTACGCTCGAAACGCCGCAGGTAATCCGCCACCAGTTCCGCTTCCGGTCCTGCCTTCAGCCGGCCGACGGCGCAGATCGTGATCCGCATGGTCCTCCCGTCCGGGCAGGGAACTCAGCGCTGTAGCGCTGCCTCCTGCGGCGGCATCCACATCTTCTCCAGTTGATAGAAGTCGCGCACCTCCGGCCGGAAGATATGGACGATCACGTCGCCTGCGTCGATCAGCACCCAGTCACCGACATCGCCGCCTTCCGTGCGGCAGATGAGCCCGAAGTTTGCCTTGAGCCGATCGGCGAGCTTGTCGGCCATTGCCGTGACCTGACGGGTCGAGCGCCCGCTCGCGATGACCATGTGGTCCGCGAGATCCGACTTGCCGGCGAGAGGGATGGTGACGACGTCCTCGGCCTTGTCGTCGTCGAGCGAGGCAAGAACCGTGGACAGGAGCGCATCGTCGGGTCCTGGTCCTTCGTCCGGGGCGGTATGTACCCCGGCCGGGATCGCGGAATGTCGATCCGCGTGCTGGTGTTGGGTCAGAACGGGTCCTCCTGGGTGCCTACGCCGGGTCTCCGACGCTCCTTATCAATTTAGGAAATGCCGCCCCTGTGCTCAAGCGTGGCATCGGAACTCCTGTCCCGAAGTGCGCGTCCGGAGGGCAGGCCCCTGGTAGCCGGCGCGGCGGATTAAGAAGCGGTTAAGCTTTAGCGCGCAGGCTTGCGGGCGCGCCGCGTCGGTCGAATCGTCCGGGTTGGCGGAATGTGTAGCTGGTGTTTCTGAGGTCCTCCGTGGGAACGTTCCGCCGGCCAGCAGTGCCGGCGGCCGTTTCACGCTACCGGAGCCGGCTGGCGCGGCGCACCCGGATCGGCTCGTCGCGCGAATCCTGATGTCTGATAGCAGGTGAACACTGGCACGCAGGCAGTTCATGGCCTTCCTTCAATCTCCCGCCTTGCAATGCACCACATGTCGCGATCGCTTCGCATCCGCATCGATTTCCCTGGCACCCCTTCTGCCATGGCCGGTCAGGGTGGCCGCGCGTTTCGTCAGCCGCCAGCGTGGCCGCGTGTATAGCGCCCGGCTGCGAGGCGCAGCGGTTCGGCGTCCCAGGGATAGCGGCCGCTCTTCCGCAGCGCCTCATGGACGAGAAGCCGCCGCGCCTGGCTGAGCCGCACCGCCCGATCGAAGGCATCGATATTCCAGCGTGCGTCGATCTCCGCCGTCATTCGTGCCGCCTCGCCCGGTGCGAGATCGGCGAGGTTGGTCATCTCGTGCGGATCGGTCTCGAGGTCGAAAAGCTGTGGCGGCTCCTCCGGAGAGCAGGTGTGTTTCCAGCACCCATCGACCAGCGCCACCATCGGCGCTACCGAGCCTTCGGCCGCGTATTCCATCGCCACTGGTTCGCGCTCCCCGGCAAGCAGGCTCGCCCCGTCGCATGACATCGGTGGCAGCCCCGCGAGTTCGACGAGCGTTGGTGCGATGTCCATCGTCGAGACCGGTCGCGCCTCCCGCTCCGGCTCTATCCCGGCTCCGGAGAGATAGAGCGGCACCCGGGCCGAACCATCGCGGAAACTCATCTTGAACCAGAGCCCGCGCTCGCCCAGCATCTCGCCGTGATCGGAGGTGAAGACGACCACCGTGTTCCCGGCACGCATGGCGTCCAGCGTTTCAACGATCACGCCGATCTTCTCGTCGATAAGGGAAATCGAAGCGAAATAGGCCCGCCGCGCCCGGGCAATGTGTTCTTCGGTGACCTTGTGGAGCGTGTAGTCGCAGGCGCTCAGGATGCGTTGTGAGTGCGGATCGTGCTCATGCCAGGCAAGAGGTGGCACCTCGGGCAGAAGATGTCGGCAACCTTCGTAGAGGTCCCAGTATTTCTGCCGCGCGAGGAACGGCTCCTGCAGATGCGCGAAGGATACCGCGAGGCACCAGGGATCGTCCGTGCGCCCGAACTCCTGAAGCTTCGCAACCGCAGCGTGTCCGACATCGTCGTCGTAGGCAAGCGCATTCGACGTCTCGACGACGCCCGCCTCCCTCACCGCGCGGAGGTCGTGACACCACCACGCGATCCGCTCGTCCGGCCGCCCCCAGTCAGGCGTCCGGCCGAAGTCGGCCGGATCGAACTCCGCCACCATCCGCTCCCCGAAGCCGTGGAGCTGGTCCGGGCCGACAAAGTCCATCTTTCCTGCCAGAGCCGTGCGATAGCCGCCGCGCCTCAGGTGGTGGATGAAGGTCGGCAGCGCCGAGGGGAACTCCGCGGCATTGTCATAGACGCCAGTATGTGACGGCAGGCAGCCGGTCATGAGCGAGGCCCGTGCCGGCGCACAGAGCGGCGAGGCGGTATAGGCCCGCGCAAACCGCCGCGACCGCCCGGCAAGCCGCTTGAGGTTCGGCGCATGAAGCCAGTCCGCCGGACCGTCGCGGAAGAGGGTGCCGGAAAGCTGGTCGACCATCAGCACGAGGATGTTCGGCCGGCTCATCGTGCCTCCTCCAGTACCTGGTCGCGCGCTCCTTCGAATCGGCGCCACCCTCAGGACCCATCTCGGGCGCCGCCTGTCCGGTGCGAACCGGACGATCGCTCCTCGGCACCTGTCGATCGATCAACCAATCAATGGAGCGATGCCTTGTATCCGTCAATGCATTGGGCTGGTGATGCCGGCAGGCTGCGTGCCAGCCGCGAGAATGCCCTGCTTGTCCAGCCGCAGCGATTCTCTGGCCGTTTCTCGTTCCCTGGTGCTACGGTTTGCATGATGGCTCGGGATCTCGCAGCAGGAAAGGACCGGGATGACGCGGCTTCTCACGGGAACGGCGCTCGTGCTCGCGCTTGGGACGCCTGCCTTCGGGCAGGAGGTGGTGCATGTCTATAACTGGTCGGATTATATCGCCGAGGACACGATCAGGCGGTTCACCGAGGAGACCGGGATCGAGGTCGTCTACGACGTCTACGATTCGAACGACGTGCTCGAGGCGCGTCTCCTTGCCGGCTCCTCGGGTTACGACGTGGTGGTGCCGACCTCGAGCTATCTCGCGCGGCAGCTGCCGGCGGGCGTCTACATGCCGCTCGACCGGAGCCGGATTCCGAATGCCGAGGGGCTCGACCCTGACCTGATGGCGGCCGTGGCCGCGCATGATCCGGGGAACGAGCATTCCGTCATCTACATGTGGGGCACCAACGGCATCGGCTACAATGTCGAGATGGTGCGCGAGCGGCTGGGCGAGGACGCGCCGGTCGACAGCTGGGCGTTGCTCTTCGATCCGGAGGTGACGGCGAAACTCGCGGATTGCGGCATCAGCTTCCTTAACAGCGCGACCGAGATGATCCCCCTGGCGCTGCGGTATCTCGGGCTCGATCCGACCTCGACGGCGGAGGAAGACCTCGCGCAGGTGTCGGAACTCTTCGCCGCCGTGCGCCCGCACATACGCTACTTCCATTCGTCGCAGTATATTTCCGACCTCGCCAACGGCGAGATCTGCGTCGCGGCGGGCTGGTCGGGTGACTTGTTGATCGCCATGGATCGCGCCGAGCAGGCGGAGACGGGGGCGGAGATCGCCTATACGGTCCCGATGGAGGGCTCGGTCGAATGGTTCGACCTCCTCGCGATCCCGGCCGATGCGCCGAATCCCGAGAATGCGCATGCCTTCATCAATTTCCTCCTGCGCCCCGACGTGATCGCCGATGTGACCAACTACGTCTTCTATCCGAATGCGGTGCCGGAATCGCTCGAACATGTCGATGCGGAGATCAGGGAGAATCCCTCGATCTATCCGCCTGCGGCGGTGATGGAGAACCTGTTCCCGTCGCCGGTCTACGAGGCGCGCGACGACCGGGTGCTGACCCGTGTCTGGACGCGGATGCGCACGGGACGGTAGTGGAACGTAGGCGCATCGCGCGCGTTGAGCCGGCCAGCCGGGTTCCACCGGCTGGCCGCAAGGAACAAACGACGGGGGAGAGGTGATGCAGGCGTCGGCGGCGGAAGCGGAGCGGGACTGGCAGGCGGCACGGGCGGAAGCCGCCGGGCGCGCGGATCAGGAATTCGAGGACGCGGTGACGCAACTCGCGGCCGAGATCACGGAACTCCGGCGCATCTTCGGCAGGCTCGTGGACCAGGTTGGCCGGGTCGGCGACGCAGGCAAGCACGGAATCGCGGCGGCGGTGCAGGCGGCCTCGACCGAAGGGCTCGGCCTCAACGAGAAGGCGACGGCCGAACTGGGCGGCGAGTTGCAGGGGATGCGCGAGGATCTCGTGCGCACGGCGAAGGAGCATCCCTGGCGCACGCTCGCGCTCGCCGGGATCGGCGGGCTGGTGATCGGCCTCGCGATGCGGCGCTGAGCCGGGGTGGTGGAAAAGCTCCTCCGGGCCCTCCTTGCCCTTCTCCGGAGCCATGCCGCGGAAATCGGCCGGCATGCGCTCGTCATCGCCCTCCTCGCGGCGGGGGCCATGTTTCTCGGCTTCGTCGCGGTGATCTATCTCCTGGTCTTCCTCACCTACCTGCTCACGCTCCTCCTTGGCACCGGCCTCGCGCTGGCGGTGGTGACGGCGGCGGCGCTCGCGGGGGCGGCCTTCCTGACGGTCATGCTCCGGCGGATGGCGCAGCGGCTTCTGGAGACGCATCGGGCGCATCTCGAACAGGAGCGGCTTGCCCTCAAGGCGGCGGGGATCGAGATGGTGGAGGCGGGCAAGCTCGGCGGTTCGATCGCCGCGGTCTCGACGAGCATCGCTGCCGTCATCGTGCTGATCCTGCGCCGCCTCCGCGGAGGGGAAGCCGGGCCGGGATCGCCGCCCGGATCCGGCATGCCCGGCGCGAGCGGCGCCACCACGGGGCCGGGCCCGAGCGGTGCCACCACGGAGCCCCGCCCCGAAACATGACCCGCGATCAGCCGTGGGCCTTGAGGATGCGGGCCTTCTCGCGCTGCCAGTCGCGTTTCTTCTCGGTCTCGCGCTTGTCGGCCATCTTCTTGCCGCGCGCGATGCCGAGCTGGAGCTTGGCGACGCCGCGGTCGTTGAAATAGAGTTTGAGCGGCACGAGGGTCATGCCCTGGCGGCCGATGCCCTGGTGGAGCCTGGCGAGTTCGGAACGGTGGACGAGCAGCTTGCGTCGGCGGCGCTCGTCGTGGCCGAAGGTCTTGGCTTGGGCATAGGCGGGAATGTAGCCGTTAATCAGCCAGAGTTCGCCTTCCTCGACCGTGGCATAGCTCTCGGTGATCTGGGCCTTGCCGTTCCGGAGCGATTTCACTTCCGACCCTTCGAGGACGATGCCGGCCTCGAGCTCGTCCTCGATGAAATAGTCGTGCCGGGCGCGGCGGTTCTCCGCGACGGGTCTGATCTTCGGCTGTTCCTTCCTGGCCATCGCCCGCATCTAGGCAAGGCGGCGGCGCTTGTCCATGCGGTTGGCGTGGGCTGGAGAGCTCAGCAGCCGCTCTGTACGTCCGCGCGCGGCGCGGCGGCGAACTCGCGGCAGCGCACACGCTCGGTCACGTCGTGGAATTCGTAGAGTCGCCCATCGTTCGGGAAGGCGAAGATGCGGTCGGGAAGCTCGGCGAAATCGGTGCCGAAGACGGTGTTGAAGACGAGCCGGTAGATGTTGACCGCGGTCATGTCCTGGCGGAACAGGCTGTGATCGCCGCCGGGCACGAAGATCGCGTTGAGGATGCCGGTCTTGATTCGCAGATCCTCGGCCGGTGCCTCCTGCCATGGTCCGCGCCCGTAGCTTCCGGGAAACGGTCCCTCGTCGGCCTGGAAGATGATGACCGGGGGTTCGCGATCCGCCGAGATCAGCGCCCCGACGATGTCGCGCATGATCGTGTCGGCATAGCCGATCTGGTCGACATAGCCCTGCTCGGGCCCCCGGGCACGGGCCGCGATCTGATCGAGGCAGTCGCCTTCGGGCGTGAAGACGTAAGGCCCGTGCGGCACGAGGATGTGGGCGAAGACGTAGACCGGGCGGTCGCGCGCGCCGATCGCCTTGATCTCCTCGATCTGCGGGCCGACGCGCTGGCATTGGGCGTTGTCCCAGTCGAGCCGCATGGTGAGCGCCGTATCGGGCAGGAGGTGGAAGACCGGCCGCAGCATCGTGCCGCGGAGATAGATCATGTTGAATTCGGAGAACCCGTGCGGGCGGTTGATATCGGCCGTACTGTTGTGGAACGTGCCACGCCACCATGAGCCGTACTGATGGTGCTCGTAACCGCCGGCCCTGAGGAAGCGGCCAACCACGTGATCATCGAGCATCTTGAAGATCGGCCGCCAGTTGCGGCCGTCGACGCGCGGATCTTCGGCAAGCGGCGTCAGGTAATCCATCGCGAAGAGCGAGGCGAGCGAATGGCCGGTCTTCTGGTAGTTCGAATAGCTCTCGCGGGCGACATGGAAGCCCTGCTCCTCGAGAAAATCCCCGATGGGCTCGTCGATGCCGTAGTGCCGGGCAAGCGTGCGTTCCGAGCCGTAGCGGTCGAAGACGAAATGGTAGATGTCGGGCCGCCTGTCGTTGGCCATGGACGCTGGCAGCGCGGCTACGGCCAGGCCGGGATCATAGGCGGCGGTGGCGGCGCCGTGCTCCCACTCGTAAGCCGCGACTTTCCAGGCGGGTGTGAGGAGCATGGCCCCGGCGATGCCGGTCAGCACGAGGTGGACGACGCCGAGCACCCGGCCCCAGCGCCACGCTGCCCAGGTGAGGAGGCTCACCGCGGCAAGCGCCAGGGGCAGCGGGTGAAGCATCGCATAGCCGCCACCGAGCGCCCGGTTGAGATCACTGAAGATCTCCCCGTAATAAAGGCAGCCGACCGTCCAGATCGCGGCAATCAGCACGGCGCCGCCATCTGCGCGGCGGCGGGCGAGTACGGCAAGAAGCCAGATGCCGAGTGCGAAGGCGATGGTGCCGCTGACCGCGGGCGCGATGTCGACAAGAGTGGTCTGGCCGAGATTGCGCGCCATCGGCTCGAGCACCGAGGCGGGAGCGAAAAGGAGTGCCGCGAACGGGTAGACCCGTCCACCCGTGTCATTGCCACGGACAGCCTTTGCTGCGATCTTTTCGGGCATCGCTGATTCATTCCCCGGGGCAATGGACGGGCATCTCGGTCGCCGGTCCGAAGATTCTTCTTGCTCGCGGCTCTTGATGACAGAAACCTACCGGGGGTGTGAAGCATTGATGAAAGCGGGCCGGCCGGCGACGGACCGGGAGCCTGTTTGGGTGTCACGGGAGGAAAACATGCTGAAATCGGCTTCCTATGTTCTGATGTTCGCCGCTCTCGCTTACGGAACGGGATCGGCGCCGGCCCATGCCTATCTCGATCCGGGGACCGGCAGCATGATCCTCCAGGTGCTGATCGGCGGCATCGCCGGACTGGCGCTTGCCGGAAGATTCTACTGGAACCGCCTGATGGTGCTGATCGGCGTCCGTTCGGAGCCGCCGGCGGAGACGGGTACGGAGGAGATCAGCGGGCGGGCGGAGCGGTGAATGAAGTCATCGAGTTCCGGTCGGGGCGCGCGATCGCAGGCGCACCGGGCGATCCCGAATTCGAATCCGGGTCGTTCCGCGACCGCAACGGCAGCGTCTTCTACCAGGAGGGCCGCGTTTACCGCACGATGAGTTCGCAAGCATTTGCGAACTGGCAGCAGATCGAGACGCTGCCGTTCTTCCGGTTCCATCAGGAGCGGGGCTCGATCGTGCGCACCCGCATCGCCGACCGGCCAGTCCCCGAAGGCGCGGCGGGATTGGTTGAACACGCGCGGATCCCGTTCGTCTCCTATCCTTACGAATGGACTTTCGGGATGTTGCGCGAGGCGGCGCTCCTGCATCTTGCGCTGATGCGCGACGCGCTCGCAGACGGATTCATTCTCAAGGACGCCTCCCCCTACAACGTGCAGTGGGAGGGGGTGCATCCGGTCTTCATCGACGTGCCGTCGTTCGAGCCGCTCCGCCCCGGCGAGCCATGGATCGGTTACCGGCAGTTCTGCGAACTGATGCTCTACCCGTTGATGCTCCAGGCCTACAAGGGGATCGATTTCCGTCCCTGGCTGCGCGGGCGGATCGACGGCATCCCGGCGGAGGAGATGAGCCGGCTGATGTCGAAACGCGATCTCCTGCGCAAGGGGGTGCTGCTCCATGTCGTGGCGCAGGCGGCGTTGCAGCGGCGCTATGCGGGAAGCGGGCGCAACGTGCGCAAGGGCCTCGCGGAAGCCGGATTCGGCAAGGAGCTCATCCAGCGCAACGTCGAGAAGCTCGAGACGCTCGTGCGCGGGCTCGATCCGGCGCGGACGCGGACCGAGTGGTCGGATTACGACAGGACCCATTCCTATGGCGAGGTGGAGCACGCGGTGAAGGCGGCGTTCGTGCGGCGGGCGGCGGCGAGCCGGCATTGGCGGCTGGCTTGGGATATCGGCTGCAATACCGGGACCTTCTCGCGGATCGTCACGCCGTATGCCGATCATGTTGTCGCGATGGATGCGGACTGGATGGCGGTCGAATACCTCTACCGCCGCGAGCGGGAGAAGAAGACATCGCGCAAGATCCTGCCGCTCGTGGTCAACCTCGCCGATGCTTCGCCGGCGCAGGGCTGGCGGGGAGCGGAGCGCAAGGACCTCCCCGCCCGGGGGCGGCCGGAGCTGACGCTTTGCCTCGCGCTGGTGCACCACATTGTAATCACGGCGAATATCCCGCTGGCAAGCTTCCTCGACTGGCTGGCCGAACTCGGCACGTCGCTGGTGATCGAGTTTGTCGGGCGCGAGGACGAGATGGTGCAGGCGCTGCTCGCCAACCGGGAGGATCAGTATCCGGAATACTATCCCGACAGGTTTCGGGCGCTCCTGGCCGAACGCTTCGACATCGAGGCGGAGGAGCCGTTGAAGGGGGGGAAGCGGATCATCTTCTTCGCGCGTGCGAAGGGGTGAGCGGCGTCCTGTCACCGCTGCCGGCGCGCCCGTCGCCGTGCAGCCTTTATCCTGAGAATTGACGAATTTGCCGGATGCACCGGGGATGCACTTTCGATGCAGGATCCGTATGCATAGGAAAATCGTCGGGTCTGGCCGCCGTCAGCCGAGGATGCCGGCGTGGCGCATCGCGGCGCGGACCTTCTCCCGGCTCGATTCCTCGAGGCCGATGAGCGGCGAGCGTACCTCGTCCGAGCATTTGCCGAGGAGCGAGAGCGCGTATTTGACCGGCGCCGGGCTCGGCTCGATGAAACAGGCGCGGTGGAGGGGCAGCAGCCGGTCCTGACAGGTGAGCGCCTTCGCGTAATCGCCGGCGAGCGTCGCCTCCTGAAGCGCGGCCGAGAGTTGCGGCGCGACATTGGCGACGACCGAAATGCAGCCCCTGCCGCCATGGGCGTTGAAACCGAGCGCGCTCGCGTCCTCGCCCGAGATCTGGATGAAGTCGGGGCCGCAGATCGCGCGCTGATCGGAGACGCGGCCGACGTCGCCGGTCGCGTCCTTGACGCCGATGATCCGCGGCAGCCGCGCAAGCTCGCTCATCGTCGTGGGGTTCATATCGATGATTGAGCGGCCGGGGATGTTGTAGATGATGATCGGCAGATCCACCGCGTCGTGCAGCGTGCGGAAATGATGGATCAGGCCGCGCTGGTTCGGCTTGTTGTAATAGGGCGTGACCACGAGCGCCGCGTCGGCGCCGACGTCGCGGGCGAAGTTCATCAGCCGGATCGATTCGGCGGTGTTGTTCGATCCGGCGCCGGCGATGAGCGGGACGCGTTTGCGCGCGGTCTCGACCACGATCGCGATGCAGCGTTCGTGTTCGTCATGGGTCAGCGTCGGCGACTCGCCGGTGGTGCCGACGGCGACGAGGCCGTGGCTGCCTTCGGCGATCTGCCATTCGACGTGGCGGGCCAGCGCATCCTCGTCCACCGCGCCATTGCGGAACGGCGTGACGAGCGCGGGGATGGAGCCCTTGATCATGATGAAAGTCTCCGTGATCGGCCCCGGATCGGCCTGATGACACGGCCGTCACCCCTAGACCCGAAACCAAGGCTGAGCAAGTATGGGATGGAAGACCCGAGGCCCATCCCATGGTAGGGAATGGGTGGAAAGCCGCCGATGGCGAGCAACGGGCAGACTTGGAACGAGGGCGGGCATGACAGGCAGAGCGGGCCGTCTCCCATCGCTGATCGCTGCGTTCGCGCTTGCGGTGTCCGGCGTCATGCCGGTCGCGGCCGAGCCGGCCCGGGAGGCGCAGCACCTGGCGCGGGCCCTTGCCGAGGGCCGCGCCGGCGACTGGGCCGGTGCCGCCCGGCTCGGCGCGCGGGCGGAAAGCGCGCTCGTCGACCAGATCATCCTCTGGACGCGGCTGCGCGAGGGCGAGGGGACCTGGGCGGAATACCGGGACTTCCTCGACCGGAACGGCGGCTGGCCGAACGCGGCGACGATCCGGATGCGGGGCGAGCAGCTGATCCCGGCAACGGCCGATCCGGCGCAGGTCATCGCCTATTTCGGCGCGGTGCTGCCGCGGACGGGGAAAGGGGCGCTCGGCCTTGCCGAAGCCCTCGCCGCGACGGGACAGGACGGCGCGGCGGAGGCGATGCTGCGGCGCGCCTGGCCCGCGCTTTCGCTCAGCCGGGACGAACAGGCGGCGCTGATCGGGCGGTTCGGGGAGGTGCTCGCCGGCCATCATGTCGCGCGGCTCGACAATCTTCTCTGGGAGGAGCGGCTGACCGAGGCGTCGGCAATGCTCACCCATGTCGATCCCGGCTGGCAGGCGCTCGCGCGGGCGCGGATCGCGGTGCGGCGCGACACGGGCGATGTCGATCGGCTGATCGCGGCGGTGCCGGCGGTGCTCGCCGATGATCCGGGCCTCGCCTACGAGCGTTTCCAGTGGCGGGTGCGCAAGGGCCATTGGGACGAGGCGGAGGACTGGCTTGCGCGGCATTCCGATTCGGCGGCCACGCTCGGGCGGCCGGATCTCTGGATGGCGCGGCGGCCGGGCCTCGCGCGGCTCGCGCTCGGGCGGGGCGAGGTCGAGCGCGCCTATCGGCTCGCGGCGGAGAATTTCGGCGGCGAGGGGGGCGATTTTGCCGAAAGCGAGTGGCTGGCCGGCTATATCGCGCTGACGCGGATGGATGATCCTCACCGCGCCGTGCGGCATTTCGAACGCTTCGAACGGGCGGTCGCAACGCCGATCTCGCTCGGCCGGGCGGGATTCTGGCTCGCTCTCGCGCACGAGGCGGCGGGACGGCCCGAGGATGCGGCAGTGGCGCTCGCCCGGGCGGCGGCGCATCAGACGAGCTTCTACGGCCAGCTCGCGGCGGAGCGGGCGGGGATCGCGCCGGACGCGGCGCTGGCGGAGGGCGGCGCGCCCGACTGGCGGCAGAGCGGCGTGATGCACAGGCCGCTCGCGGCGGCCGGCTATCTCCTGCATCTCGCGAGCGAGGAAGGGCGGGCGATACAGTTCTTCCGTCATGCCGCCGAATCGATGGGGGCGGCGGAACGGGCGGCGCTGGCGCAGATGGCGATCGACCTCGATCGGCCGCATGTCGGGCTCAGGCTCGCCAAGGATGCGGCTTCGGCCGGGGTGGTCCTGCCGGGCCAGTACTACCCGATGCATCCGATCGCGGCCGAGGCCTGGCCGGTCCCGACCGCGTTCGCGCTGGCGATCGCGCGGCAGGAATCGGAGTTCAATCCTGGCGCCCGGAGCCCGGCGGGGGCACGCGGGCTGATGCAGCTCATGCCGCGCACGGCGGAGGCGGTATCGCTGGCGCTCGGCGTCGATTACGACGCGGGCAAGCTCACCCGCGATCCGCTCTACAACGCCCGGCTTGGCACGACCTACCTCGCCGAGATGCTCGAGATGTTCGACGGGTCCTACATCCTCGCCGCCGCTGCCTATAATGCCGGACCGTCACGCGTCCTGCGCTGGCTCGCGGAACTCGGCGATCCGCGGCTTCCCGAGGTCGATCCGGTGATGTGGATCGAGGCGATCCCCTATGGCGAGACGCGCAATTACGTGATGCGCGTCCTCGAGGCGCTGCATGTCTACAGGGCACGCCTCGCCGGGGAGGCGCAGCCGATGCGGCTGGTGGCCGACATCAACCGGAGGGGCTGACCGTCGGCGTCCCGGCCGGGCTCTTCTTCAGCACGCTGATCTCGCCATCGGCCTCGAGGCAGGCCGAGGCGACTTCGGAGATGTCGGCAATCCCCGCCTTGCGCAGCGTCGCTATCAGTTCCTCCTCGGTGACCATCTCCCGGCGCATGTTCCGCCGCAGGAAGCGGCCGTCCTCGATCAGCGCGGTCTGTTTGTGGCGCATCAGCCGCCGGAAGGCGGGCACCCGGTATTCGAGGACATCGAGAAGATAGCCCCAGAGCAGCACGAGCATGGTCATCAGCAGAAGGTCGCCCGCCGACGCCGTGTCGCCGGTAATCGCATCGGCCGCAATGGTGCCGGTGACGATCAGGATGAGCATGTCGTTCGGCGAAATATGTCCCGCGTTCCGCTTCGGCACCAGGCGGACCAGCGCGACGAGGCCGAGGAAGGCGGCGCTGCTGCGAAGGACGATCTCCCATAGCGGCGTGGTGAGGCCGAATGTCTCGATCAGATACGCCATGCGGCCGGCCCTTCCTCTGCGGCGCGCCCGAGGCGTGGTGCACGCCCGGTCCTGAGAATGGTGTAGACGCCGGTGGCGAGGATCAGCCCGCCGCCCGCAGCGGTGAGCGGGTCGAGCCGTTCGTCGAAGAGGCCGATGGCGAGCAGGGTCACGAAGACGAGCTGGAAATAGCTGAAGGGCTGGACGAGCGAGGCCTCGGCCACCTCGTAGGTCTTGATGAGGAGGAAATGCCCGGTGACGCCGGTAGCGCAGAGCGTGGCCATCCAGGCCCAGTCCACCCACCCCTGCATCGGGTCCCAGAAGAACGGGCCCACGAGGGTGATCGCCGCCGCCCCGGCAACACCGGTGTAGAAGAACGAGGTCTCGGCGCTGTCGGTGCGGGCGGCGCGGCGGGTGAGGAGGCCGTAGAGCGCGAACATCAGCGCCGCCGCGAACGGGACCAGCGCTTCGGGCGCGAAGACGCGGAAACCGGGGCGGAGCACGACGAGGACGCCGAGGAGGCCGATGCCGATCGCGGTCCAGCGCCGCCAGCCGACATGCTCGCCAAGCACCGGGCCGGAGAGGGCGGCGATCAGCAGCGGGTAGATGGCGAAGACCGCGTGGCTCTCGATCAGGCCGAGGAGCACGAAACCGGCGATCATCACGCAGATCTCGGTGGCGAGGAGGATTCCGCGGAAGATCTGCAGGAGCGGCTGGCCGGAGCGGGCGACGCGGGCGATGCCGCCGCCGCGCGCGGCGGCGAGGGTGACGACGAAGGCGGCGAAGAACCAGTAGCGCAGCATGACCACGGTCAGGATACTGTAATTCTCCGCGAGATAGCGCGAGATCCCGTCCTGGAGCGCGAAGACGAAGGAGGTGAGGATCATCAGGATGATCCCGAGCCGGTCGTTGCTCTCCCTCATGCCGGCCTCGCGGCGCGGGTCATGTGGCGTTTGGCGCCGAAACCGGGGGCACGGGTGACGACGAGGCCGGCGTCCGCGAGCGCGCGGCGGACGTGGCCGGCGGCGGAATAGGTGGCGAGCGTGCCGCCCGGCAGGGTGCGCTCCGCGACCGCGTGGAGGAGCGTGGGCTCCCAGAGCTGGGGGTTGCGCGCCGGCGCGAATCCGTCGAGGAACCAGGCGTCGGCCGCGAACGCGGTCCGGGGGAGCGTCGCACGGGCATCGCCATCAACAATCGCAAGATCGAGCCCGTCGAGCGCGATCCGCCGCACGCCCGTCGCCCGCGGCCCTGTCTCCCCTGCGCCCTTCTCCCATGCCCGCACCAGGGGTTCGGCAAACGGGGCGAGTTCCGGCCATGCGGCCAGTGCGCGGCCCATGGCGACGGCTGTCATGGGAAAGGCCTCGAACGCGGTATAGCGCAAGACCCCCTCTGTCGCCGATACCCGCCACGCCTGCAAGGCGGCAAGCGCGTTCAGCCCGGTGCCGAAGCCGAGTTCGGCGATGTGGAAGCCGGGCCGGAAACGCTCGGGGAGGCCGTTGCCGGCGAGGAAGACGTGGCGGCTCTCGGCCAGCCCGTCCGCCGCTGCGAAATAGCGATCGGCGAAACGCGTCGAGACCGGCACCCGGCCCTGCCATTCGATTTCCGCGGGAGGTTCGTGCATTCTGTATCCGGTTCGCCCAGGTAGCGGAGCATAGGGGCAGGGGGAACCTCGGGGAAGGCGGGCCAGAGTCGCTCGTCGTCCATGGCAGGCAGGCCACAAGAGGTTGATAGACCTCCGGCATCTTGGGGAGGCGTGAGAGTCATCATCGAGATGGGGTGGTTCTCTGTTGACAGGGCTGACCCGCACCGGGATGCTGGCGCCGCCATCCGTCCGGGGATTTCCGCGCCCCTGCATTTCACCCGCCTGCGCCTCGTTGGCTTCAAGAGTTTCGTCGATCCGACCGAACCCGTCATTCGGGAGGGGCTGACCGGCGGCATCGGGCCGAACGGTTGCGGCAAGTCGAATCTGCTGGAGGCACTGCGCTGGGTGATGATGACGAGAGCCGGCCGTCGGTGATGCGCGGCGACGGGATGGAAGACGTGATCTTCGCCGGCTCCGCGGCGCGGCCCGCACGCGCCCATGCCGAGGTAGCGCTCCGGATCGACAATGCCGAGCGGCGGGCGCCCGCCACCTTCAACCATGCCGACGAACTCGAGATCAGCCCGCCGCGGTCGCGGTGGAACGCGACTGTCTCCTGCCATCTGCAGGATGGCACCTTGATCGCGATGTTCTGTCCCGCTTCGATCATCACGCTCCCGATTGGCAGGGTTCCCGGCATGCCGACGCCGGAGGGTCCACGCATTCCGGCCGTGAGCCAAGGATACGCATCCCGGTGCTGAACCGTTGCCTGCATCCCGCAAGCGCCCGCCCTCGGCATGAAGTTGCTGGCCTGATCCCTGGGTGATCATCTTCTTCATCGGCCAAGGAACATCTTTCCCTTCATGCCGTTGAGAATCATCCCGTCGCCCGAATACGGGAGCAGGAACGAGAGAAACTTGCATGGCGAATTACCTGATCACCGGCGGCGCGGGCTTCATCGGCCGGCACCTGGTCCGGGAACTGCGGGCTGCCGGGCACGACGTCCGCGTCCTCGACAGCCTTGTCGAGCAGGTGCACGGGGCGGGCCCGATCGCACCGCTCCCGAGCGAGGTCGAGTTCATCGAGGGCGACGTGCGCGATCCGGTCGCGGTCGCGCGCGCGGTGCGCGGCGTCGATGGTGTCTTCCACCTCGCCGCCGAGGTCGGCGTCGGCCAGAGCATGTACGAGATCGCCCGCTACGTCGGCGGCAACGACCTCGGCACCGCCGTCCTTCTCGAAGCGGTGATGGAAGCGGAGGTGCGGCGCATCGTCGTCGCCTCCTCGATGAGCATCTACGGCGAGGGTCTCTACCGGACGGGCGACGGCCGGCTGGTCGAGGACGTTTCGCGCGCGACCGCCGACGTGCAGGCCGGGCGCTGGGACCCGCGCGGGCCGGACGGCGCGGAACTGACGCCGGTGCCGACGCCGGAGACGAAACGGCCCGACCTCGCTTCGGTCTATGCGCTGACCAAATACACCCAGGAGCGGCTGGTGCTGATGCTCGCGGCGGCGCGCGGGATCGAGGGGGTGGGCTTGCGCCTCTTCAACGTGTTCGGGCCCGGCCAGGCGCTTTCCAATCCCTATACCGGGGTGCTGGCGATCTTCGCGAGCCGGCTTCTCAACGGTGAGAGGCCGCTCGTCTACGAGGACGGCGGGCAGATGCGCGATTTCGTGCATGTCTCGGATGTCGCGCGCGCCTTCCGCCTCGCCATGGAGCGCCCGGGCATCGCCGGCGCGGTCTTCAACATCGCGAGCGGCCGCAACCGGACCATCCGCGACATCGGGCGGGCGCTCGCGCGGGCGATGGACCGCGACGATCTCGAACCCGAGATCCTCGGCAAGGCGCGGACGGGCGACATCCGCCACTGCATCGCCGACATCTCGAAGGCCGAAGCCGGCCTCGGCTTCCGGCCCGAGCGTCATCTCGAGGATGCGCTGTTCGAACTCGTGCAGGCGATCTCGGTCCAGACGGCGCATGACGGCGTGCAGGAAGCCCATCGCGAGCTGCAGCGGCGGGGGCTGGTCGTATGATCCCGGGCCGCGCAAAGGAACCGCCCTCCTTCGGGATCGCGGAATGGTTCCGGCCCGGCGATCATCACCGGGTCGATACC
>CAYMOD010000006.1:18563-21243 GCA_964391945.1 uncultured Rhodobacterales bacterium
CTCCTTCGGGATCGCGGAATGGTTCCGGCCCGGCGATCATCACCGGGTCGATACCGCCCTCGACCATCTCGCGGCGCTGGGCGCGTCGTCGCTGCGGACGCATCTCTCCTGGGCCGACTACCATGCGCCGGGCGGGCGGGAATGGTACGACTGGCTGATCCCGCGCCTCGCCGCGCGGATCGAGCTTCTGCCCTGCATCCACTACACGCCGCCGTCGCTTTCGGTGACCGGGACCACCGCCGGCCCGCCGAAACGGCCGCGCGATCTTGCCGATTTCCTCGATCATGCGCTCGACCGCTACGGCCGGTATTTCCGCCATGTCGAGATCTGGAACGAGCCGAACAACCTCCTCGACTGGGACTGGCGCGTCGATCCCGAGTGGCACGCCTTCTCGGAGATGGCGGGGGCGGCGGCGCATTGGGCGGAGGCGCGCGGCTGCAAGGCGGTGCTGGGCGGCCCGTGCCCGTTCGACCGCAACTGGCTCGAACTGATGGGCGAGCGGGGCGTGCTCGAAAAGGTCTCGGCGATCTCGATCCACGGCTTTCCCGGCACCTGGGATTCGGAGGCGAGCACCTGGGGCGGCTGGGCCGGCCATATCGCCGAGGCGCGTGATCTCGTCGCGCGCTACCGGAAGGATGCCGAGATCTGGATCACCGAGGCCGGCTATTCGACCTGGCGCCACGACGAGGCCGGGCAGGCGCGGCGGTTCCTCGACGCGCTCGATGCGCCGGCGGACCGGCTCTACTGGTACGGTCTTTACGATCTCCTGCCCGAGACAGCGGTCCAGCAGGGGCGGCAGTTCGACATCCGCCACTACCATATGGGCGTGCGCGACATGCACGGGCGCGAGAAGCTTCTCGCCCGGCTCCTGCGCGAGGGCGGGCCGGCGGCGGTGCGGCGCAAGGTGAGCATCACCCGCTCGCGGGCGGCGCGGACCTCCGATCCGGTGCTGATCACCGGCGGCGCGGGGTTCATCGGTTCGAATCTCGCCGATGCGCTGCTCTCGGAAGGGCGGGAGGTCATCGTCTTCGACAATTTCTCGCGCGCGGGGGTGTCGGCGAATCTCGACTGGCTGCGCGAGAAACATGGGCCGCGGGTGATCGCGCAGGCGGCCGACATCCGCGACCGCGACGCGGTGGCCGAGGCCGTGGCCGACGTGACCGAGGTCTATCACATGGCGGCCCAGGTCGCCGTCACCGACAGCCTCGTTCACCCGGTCGAGGATTTCGAGGTGAACGCGCGCGGTACGCTCAATCTTCTCGAGGCGCTGCGGGCGAAGGGCGGCGGGACGCCGCTGGTCTTTGCCTCGACCAACAAGGTCTACGGCACCCTCGATGCTGTGGGGACCGAGGAGACGCCGCACGGCCACATGCCCCGTGACGAGACGCTCCGGCGCTGGGGCATCGGCGAGGACACGCCCCTCGCTCTCTCCACCCCTTACGGCTGCTCGAAGGGGGCGGCGGATCAGTATGTCCTCGACTATGCCCATTCCTTCGGCCTGCCGACCGCGGTGCTGCGGATGAGCTGCATCTACGGCCCGCGCCAGTTCGGCACCGAGGATCAGGGCTGGGTCGCGCATTTCATGATCCGCGCGCTCGGGGGCGAGCCGATCACCGTCTTCGGCGACGGGACGCAGGTCCGCGACGTGCTGCATGTCCGCGATGCGGTGGCGGCCTACCGGTTGGTGATGGCCGATATCGGCCGGCTGAAGGGCAGGGCCTTCAACCTCGGCGGCGGGCCGGAGAACGCGGTGAGCCTCAGGACGATGCTCGCGGCGATCGAGACGATGATCGGGCGCCGGATCGAGCGCCGGTACGATTCGGTACGCACCGGCGACCAGCCCTATTTCGTCGCCGACACGCGGGCGCTCGCCACTGCGACCGGCTGGCGGGCGCGCCTGCCGTGGCGGGAGGGAACGCAGGACCTGATGGCCTGGCTGAGGGCGACGCGGTTCGCCGCCTTGCGGGCGCGCGGCCCGCGGCTCGTCCATGACAACACGATGGAAGGAGGCGCCGATGCGTGTCGCGCTGGTCAATCCGCACTGGGGATTTGAGGGGAGCATCTATTTCGGCTGCCGCGATCCCCACCTGCCGCTGGAGCTTGGCTATGCGAAGGCGATGCTGGAGGCCGAAGGCCACGAGGCGGCGATCTTCGACGGCCAGCTCGGGGAGGCGCGGGGCGAGGCGCTGCCCGGGGCAGTGGCGGATTACGCGCCCGAGATGACGGTGGTGACGACCGCGCCCACCTATCTCTTCTGGCGCTGCCCACCGCCGGAACTCCGGGTGCCGCGAGGATTCATCCGTGCCCTTGCCGGGCGCGGCGGCCGGGTGGTGGCGGTCGGGCCGCACGGCTCGACGACGCCGGGGCCGGTCTTGCGGAAGCTCGGTGCCGATATCGTCATCCGCGGCGAATGCGAGGAAGCGGTGGCGGAGCTTGCGACGGCGGGCGATCCGGAAGCGGTACCCGGCACCGCCTGGCGGGCGGGCGACATGCTCCGCGTCAATGGCGCGCAGCGGGCGAGCCGGTTCACCGATCACCCGCCGCTGCGCTGGCCGGACGGGTGGATCGCGCGGCACCGCCACCATCACCACCGGTTCGAGCGGCCGCCCGAAGGGCCGGGCGCGGAGGTGGAAGCGAGCCGCGGCTGCCCCTATGCCTGCACCTTCTGCGCGAAACTCGA